>JBIKOF010000344.1:0-3146 GCA_044358205.1 Gammaproteobacteria bacterium
TCAAAGCTGTCCGGCACCTGCGGCATCGCGAACATGTCATTGGCGAGGCTGGCGAGCGGTGCAGTTTTGCGGAAAAGTTGGGCGAGATTCGCTTCGAATGGTGCGAACGCCGCAAGGGGGACGCCGCCGAGAATCGCACCGGCGCGCAGGAGCCAGCCTATCGAGCCGAAAACATCGGGCTGAGCAAGCAAGCCCAAGGCGGCCGACGACGCTACGGTCGCATCAATGACGCCAAGCCCCGCCGCGTCCAGAGTGGCAGCGATATCGACCGTGACGGGGGCCGGGCCAAAATACTGGTCATTACCAAAAGTCAGGCTGGCCGGTGTGCCCGGCAAGGACACCACCCCATCCAGTGCACCGCTGACATCCGCAACGCTGTCGATAGCGAGCACTCGCCCTTGTGCCCCAACCAACGAAGGATTAGCTCGCGACCACATGCGATCGTAGCCAAGCAGCCACGGCTTGCTATGCAGAATCGTCTCACTGGTCGACAGCACGACAGCAATCGAGAAATCCTTGTCCGCGGCCCAAGCCAAGCGCGGGGCTGTAAGGGTGCTCGCCGCAAGTTCACTGTTCATGCCGAGCGGTCCGTATACCAACTCATCGACAATGACCCGGTGATCGAGCCCGGTGCCGGGTGGGCCCAGCGCCAACAGTTTGAGCAGGGCTTCGACTTCCTCAATTAACTTCGAGGTGGCCGCAATGAACCCCTGCAGGAGTTGCGCGGCCGTTTTGCCCACCTCCGCCAACAGTTGGGCTGCCGCAAGACTGGCCTCGGGAAAGTTATCGGTAAGAAACTGAATCACCGCCGCGCGCCACTCGGCCAGACTATCGAGGATGTCCTGCGCCCATGGGTACTCTGAGAGATTGACCAAACTCAGGTTTTGAACGAAGTCTTCCACAGCACCGAGATAACCCGTGCTCGTGTACTGGTCGCGGTCGGCCCGGGAGTCGAACTGATCCTCGAAAATTTGAGAGTACGCCAAGTGCGTGAGAAACCAGGACCCGCCAGAGTTGGCGCCAATGCCGTCGATTTCGCGCATGAGTGACTCTAGCCCGCCAGTCCCACCGAGCTGCTCGAGCCTGTCCAGGGACCCGGCGAAGATGCCAGAGAGGATCGAATGAGAATTGAAGCCGCCGCCACTGAAGGCAAGCAGTCGGGTTGTCTCTTGGCTATTCACAACAGAAGTCATGACGCAATTATGCGGAAACTGCGGGTGGAATTTACGTCCGACACCGCAATTTAATCTGTGTGCGATAGGGAATTGATGGAGGCTGGGGTCGGAATCGAACCGGCGTCCACGGCTTTGCAGGCCGCTGCATGACCACTCTGCCACCCAGCCAGGGTACCGGACGGGCCATTCCGGGAAGAAAATTCAAAGGGCCCAAATGAAAAGCCCCGAGAGACCCGGGGCTTCGCAAGGTTCTTTGGAGCGGGAAACGAGACTCGAACTCGCGACCCCAACCTTGGCAAGGTTGTGCTCTACCAACTGAGCTATTCCCGCCTGAGGGGCGCAATGATAACCGCCCGAGGATCGCTGTCAAGGCGAGGGCGCGCTCAGAACACCCTCCGTGGCGTCTGCTGACCGGCCTCTCAATCCAATTTTTAGCGGGCTGCCTCGACGTTTTCCTATTGGCTTCGAAGATCCGGCCATGCCGCACGCATATACAAGTAAGCGGACCACAGGGTTGCCGCAGTCGCGAGGTAAAGCGCGACAAGGCCAAGGGTGTGCAGCGGCCAGCCGAACCAGTCTTCCCCCAAAACTAGCAGGATGATGGCAATCATCTGGCAGGTCGTCTTCACCTTGCCAACCAGCGAAACCGCGACCCGGTTACGCACGCCGATTTCGGCCATCCATTCACGCAGTGCCGAAATCGTGATTTCGCGCCCGACCATCACCGCCACCGGCACGGCGATCCATACCACCGGCTCGCGCTGCAGGATGAGCACCAACACCACCGCCACCAGCAGCTTGTCGGCTACCGGATCCAGAAAGGCGCCCAGCCGGGAAGTCTGATTGAGGCGGCGCGCAAGAAAGCCGTCAAGCCAGTCAGTCAGTGCGGCAAGCGCGAAGGTGAGCGCGGCCCCTAAATTGCTCCACTTGCCCGGCAGGTAGAACAGCACCACGAAGCACGGGATCAGCGCCACGCGAAAAAGGGAGAGTTGATTAGGCAGAGTCATGGGCTGCCGTGTAGCACGCCGTGAATCGCCTGCGCAAGGTCGAGACTGATGCCCGGCACGCGCGCCAGATCGTCGATGCTGGCGCGACTTACGCCCTGCAGCCCCCCGAAATGCTGGAGCACTGCGCGCCGCCGTTTGGCACCGATGCCCGGGATCTCCTCCAGCGGCGAACGAGTTCGGGCCTTGCCGCGTGCCTTGCGATGCGCGGTGATCGCAAACCGGTGGGCTTCATCGCGAATCTGCTGAATAAGCAACAGCGCGGAGGATTCGCGCGGCAGCGTCCGCTCCACCGTGCCATCTTCCATGATGAGCGTTTCGAGCCCTGGTTTGCGAGTGGTCCCCTTGGCGACGCCAAGCACCCGAATACTTTCTATCTGCAGATTGGCGAGGACCTCCAGGGCCTGGGCAACCTGTCCCTTGCCGCCATCGATGAGCAGGATATCCGGCATGAGCGCGTCCTCCCGCTGCAGACGGCCATAGCGACGCTCCAATGCCTGACGCATGGCGGCATAGTCGTCACCCCCGGTGATTCCCTCGATATTGAAGCGTCGGTAATCGGTCTTACGGGCACCCTCGGGACCAAACACTACACAGGATGCCACCGGGGCCTCGCCTGCCGTGTGACTGATGTCGAAGCATTCGATCCGTTCGGGCACTTCCTCCAGTTCCAGAAAATCACGCAGTGCCTCGGCTCGCCGCACCTGTCCGTTGTCGTTGGCGGCGCGATCTCGCGCGGCAAGCACCGCGTTCTGTCGCGCCATCTCTACCCACTTGGCGCGCTCCGCTCGCACATTCGGGCGCAGGCGCACTTGCGTGCCACGCCGCTCGGCAAGCGCGGCAGATAGCCAGTTCGCCTCCTCGTCCTCCAGTTCTTCCGCGAGCAGGATGTCCGGGGGAATGTCGCGGTCGGCAGTGCCCGCCAGATAAAACTGGGCGATAAAGGCACCCAGAATTTCGGCACCGG
>JBIKOF010000345.1:0-3145 GCA_044358205.1 Gammaproteobacteria bacterium
CCTGCGGAGCGGGTGCGGCATTCGACAGTTCCACGCCCGGCGGGAGTGCGGACTGAGGATCCTGCGGGAGCCCGGATTCGGTTGCCGACCCAGCCGCTCCGGAAGTGACAGGAATTTCAGCCGGTGAGCCGCTCGAAGCCGACGCGGTGGCCTCTGTGACCGAATCGCCGACCGGAAGACCGGACGTCATCTCTGTGTCAGCAACCTCGCCTGTCTGCGCTTCGGGCGCGGCAGCCGAAAGATCATCAGCCGGTAACGTGTCCAGCGGGGAGGGTTCGGCCGCCATTGGCGGCGAGAGCGGCTCCAATTCGACGGTTTCCGAGCCCGTCGGCGCTTCGAGTGGGCGCTGGTTGGCCCACCAGGCTCCGGCACCAAGGGCAATGATGGCAAGTGCAGCGAAGATGATGTTCACCTGGGAACGCGTCACCCGCCCGCTCGCTGCCCCAGTTGTGATGGCTGGAACGTGTTCCATCCGCTCGCGCTCCACCAAGGTCTGGCGCGCCAGCGTGAGCACGTTCGAGGGCAGGCCGTCCGTCAGCGTCGCGATACGCTCGTAGTCGTCATCCGTGAAGAATTGGGCGGGCAGACGTCCACTCGCCATCAGCCAGTGGTCGATGAATTCGCGAACCTGGCCTTCGAGCAGTCGGGGAATCTCTACGATGTGCACCAGACCGGTATAGGGATCGGCGCGCTGCAAGGTTTCGAGGAGTGCGCCCCGATCTAGATCGGCCGCGAGCAGGACCTTGAGTTCGGCCCGCCCCTCCGGACTGTGCGCCAGACGCGTCAGGGCTGCGACTACCGGCGGTTGCAGATTCTCCGCATCGTCGACCATCAGCACTGCAACACGCCCGGTGCGCGCAAGCGCTTCCACGCCCACGTGCGCCATGTCGGCCAGCGCGACGCCGGTCGCATCCTCCAGCGGGATATCCATGGCATGGACGAGAATCTGCAGCAGCGCGTCTTCATCCGTGTCCGCGGTGGCAGTGAGGCGCACCAGACACCAGTTGGCGCGCTTCGCGGCCGAGAGGTGGTCGAGGATGAGCGATTTGCCGCTGCCACCGGGTCCGCTGAGAACGACAATCTGACGCCCGAATTCGAGCAGATGGTCGATAAGGTCAAGTCGCTGCTGCAGCGTTGGACTGATAAAGAGCCGCGCTGTGTCCTCGGGTGCAAAAAACGACTTGACCGCCGGCGAGTCGTCTTCGATGGCGTCGAGATTGATGCTCGGTTCTGGTGTGTCCAATGTTCTGTCCTCAAGGCCCCGTGGAAGCATTGCCACCAAAATGACGGGCGTGCTCTGCAATCGCAAACCGATCTGTCATTCCGGCGATGTAATCGGCCACAGCCCGCGCCTGGGTATTCAGGTCGTCGAAGCGTGGCTCTCCGGGCAGCGCCCGTGCGTCATTCATGTACAAGTCGAACAGGTCCGTCAGCAGCGCGCCGGAGGTTTCCGCCATGCGGCTAACCCTTGGATGTTGGTAAAGCTGCCGCCGGAGCAGGCGCTTCAGCGCGAGGTGCTCAACCTCAACCTCGGGACTGAACTCGAGTAGCGGTTTGCTGCAGGCCCGAACCTCGGCCAGCGACTGGATCCCCACGGTGTGCAGGTTCTTCAGCGTCTGGGCGATAAGGTCCGAGACAAAGTGGTTGAGCATCTCGCGGATAACCGTGTGCCGGAGTCGCTTTTCATCGAGTGTCGGCCAATCTCGACGAACCCTGGCCTCCAGCCTACCGTACAGGGCGTGCTCGCGCAGGCTTTCCACTGGCAGCAATCCGGCCCTTACCCCATCGTCCATATCGTGGTGATTGTAGGCGATTTCATCGGCGATATTGGCGATTTGGGCCTCGAGTGAGGGCTGCCCGCCGCTCAGGAAACGCTCACCCAAAGCGCCAAGCTGACGGGCATTGATGACGCTGCAATGTTTGAGGATGCCTTCACGCGTCTCGAACAGCAGGTTGAGACCTGCGAAGCGCGGGTACCGGGCTTCGAGCACTTCCACCACGCGCAACGATTGCAGATTGTGCTCGAACCCGCCGAATGCCTGCATGCAGGCATTCAGGGCAGACTGTCCCGCATGCCCAAACGGGGTGTGCCCTAGATCGTGCGCAAGTGCGATGGCTTCGGTCAGATCCTCGTTGAGCTCCAAAGCGCGGGCGACGCTGCGCGCAATCTGCGCGACCTCCAGAGAATGGGTCAAGCGCGTCCTGAACATGTCACCTTCGTGGTTCACAAAAACCTGCGTC
This sequence comes from Gammaproteobacteria bacterium, assembly GCA_044358205.1. Classification (GTDB taxonomy): domain Bacteria; phylum Pseudomonadota; class Gammaproteobacteria; genus CAIKBL01. Next base: position 2,242 of record JBIKOF010000345.1, read on the forward strand.
TTGTACTCCAGACGCCGAAAGGCGGAACAGTGAATGATTCGATCCCGATCGCGCTGGAATTCGCTACGCCAGCCTGGCGCGGGCTCCGGATGTAGGCGCCCTCGCGATTGCCCCTGGTCGACTGCGAAGCATGCCAGCGCGCTCATAGGCATTCGCGACACCGAATCAGGACTCTTCACGGGTCGCGAGTTCAGCCATGAAGGCATCCTCAGGATAGTTTTCCGTTAGGAATGCGCCCCCGCAGCCTTTCAGCAGCACCAGACGTATCCGACCGTCCTTGTTCTTCTTGTCGATTTTCATCGCCGAGAGCAGATCTTCTGTCGCCACCCCCACGGGGGGATGAATCGGCAGTCCGGCCCGCCTGATTAGCGCCAGCGCGCGTTCGGCATCCGCCTCGGACATCAGACTCGCCGCTACTGAGAGGCGGCATGCCATGGCCATTCCTGCAGCAACCGCTTCACCATGAAGCCACGTGCCATACCCGAGCGCGTGCTCAATGCCGTGTCCGAAGGTGTGTCCCAGATTGAGCAGTGCACGCACGCCGCTTTCCCGCTCGTCCATGGCGACTATGCGCGCCTTATCCCGGCACGACCGCTCGATCGCCTGCGCCATGACGGCAACTTCGCGTGCTACGAGTGCCTCCATGTGTTCCTCTAGCCAACCGAAAAACATCGGGTCGTCGATCAGTCCGTACTTGATGATTTCAGCGAGCCCTGCCGACAACTCGCGCGCTGGCAGGGTGCGCAAGGTGTCGAGATCGGTGATCACCGCGCGCGGTTGGTGGAAGGCACCGATCATGTTCTTGCCCAACGGGTGATTCACCGCCGTCTTGCCACCAACCGATGAGTCGACCTGTGCCAGAAGGGTGGTGGGAATCTGGACGAAATCGACCCCGCGTTGATAA
>JBIKOF010000346.1:0-3143 GCA_044358205.1 Gammaproteobacteria bacterium
TGATTGAATTTCGGGCCATCAGGTTTGGCTTGGCATTACCCATCCAGGCATGCTCTAGAACATAAGCCTGAGGATGAAAGCCCCAAATCCAAGGACTGTCCCTACGCACCAACGCCACCATCTCGTCGATGATCTTTTTGCGCGCTGGCCCATCCTGAAGAATCTTCATCTGCCTAAAAAGCGCATCAAACCGAGGGCTTGCGTAGTTGGCAGCATTCTCGCCCTGATGCCGTACCTTGCCGTGGGGTCCGTACAATAGAAAAAGAAAATTTTCCGCATCCGGGTAGTCCGCATTCCAGCCCCAGGTGAAGATTTGCGCGTGCCCTTTGAGCATTTTTTCCTGAAAGCGGTTGTAGTCGGTACTTCGAACGACGAGCTCTATACCTAGCTTGGAGAACTGCTTGCGATACCAATCGAATAGCGCGTTCATATCCGGCCCGGTCGTAGTGGCGTCAAGAAAGAGTTGCAGCGGCCGACCGGTCGCCGGGTCGACTCCGGCAGGGTATCCGGCTCGACGCAACAGCGCCTCTGCTTCTGCAACAGGTCGCCGCTGTGCGCGACCGTCATGCCAGCGGTACACCCACGGGTTCGTCCCCTCCTCGCCTTCGCGAAAACCAGAGATCCCGGGAGGCAAAGGTCCTTGCGCCGGGATTCCCCGGCCATTCCCAAAAATCGAGACCATCTCCTCCATATCCACTGCTATGGACAGGGCCTGCCGCAAAGCGCGTGCCCGCGTCGTGACCCCACCAACGACAGGGTCGAGCATGTTGAATCCGAGATAATTGATCGACATTTGCGTTGCGACTGAGAGCCTGATCTGCTGCTCCACCATGGCGGGGGTGACTTCTGGCAAACCATGGGCGCCGAATCGCACGGCCTGGTCAAAGCCATCGGGGGCGATGGGGGAAGTGTCGTAGTAGCCTTGCAGAAATTTAGTCCATTCAGGAATGTCCTCCTTCTCCAACATGAAGTGGACTTCATCAATAAATGGCATCGCCTTCCCAGCGTCCTCCAGCAGGCCCTCTTTTAAGTCTTCCGGGCTGCCCTGCGATGGGTACGCCTCTCCTCGAAATAGTGGATTGCGTCGAAGCCGCATGCGCCGGTTGGGGTTGTTCTCAACGAGCATGTACGGACCGGTACCCACCGGGGACCAGTCCAGGCTGAGATTTCGACGGGACATTCCAGACTGGCCATAGAAGACCTCCGCTTCCCACGGGACAGGCGCAAAAAAAGGCATCGCGAGCCAGTACACAAATTGCGGGTAAGGGCTCGAAAGAGAAATCTCGAAGGTGTGCCGGTCTATAACCTTGGCGCCGGCAAGGCTCTCGCGACGGAGATCGATTGACTCACCCCGCTGTTGCCTTTCGCGCAAGCTTTGCGCCAACGCATCGAGACCCTCGATATAGCCCGACATCAAGCCAAGGATAGGGGAATGCAGTCCAGGGTGAGCGAGGCGCTTTATCTGATACACATAATCGTCGGCGACAAGTTCTCGTGTGCCGGTGTTCCGAAAGGACCCCAGGCTTTCCACCTTGGAGAGTTCTTGTGATGTGAGCTGATGGTAGCGATAGACCCCGTTGGCATCTCGGGCAAACGCCGGATGCGGCGCGAAGCGGATCCCCGGCAACAGATGAAGGCGATAGACAACGCGCTTGATGCGGCCCGCATCGCGCCGGCAATCCAGCGCTTTCGCGCTCCTATCGAAGCACTTCGCTTTCGGCAATTCCCGCAAGGTAAGCGGGACGAGCGTGTAGGGGCGCTGCAGATAGTGGTACTGGAGCGGGGGCTCATAAATCTGGCCGGTGATCTGAGCCTCATTTTCGCTGTAGGAGGAAGCCGGATCGAGATGCCGGGGCGAAATTTGGAAGGTAGAAAAGAGAACGGAAGAGCCACGTTGCAAACGGTCATAGGGCGCATTCCAAGGTTCCATGGCTTGCGCGCCCAAACTGCCGAGATACAGGCACAGGACCCGCCACGCCATCTTCCTGTAACGAATAGAGCCTGTCCGCGCGATGCGCGGAAAAAACACGCTCCGGATTTTCAAGTCGGAAAACATGGGCGTGGGAACCAGAGGGCTGGGGCGGGACAGAACCGGCACCCCACTGTACACTCTGGCCGCCCCTGCGCCTACGCGCCGGGCCTCTGTTTACCGACCATCCGGAGTAACTTTCCATGGGTCTGCTGCAAGGAAAGAAGGCGCTGATCGTAGGCGTCGCTAGCAACAAATCAATCGCGTGGGGCATTGCCCAGGCCATGGCCCGCGAGGGCGCAGAGTTGGCCTTCACCTACCAGACTGAACGGCTAAAGGAGCGGGTAGAGGAATTTGCCGCAGCCTGCGGCTCCGACGTCGTCCTGCCGTGCGAAGTACAGAATGATGCAGAAATCGAGCAGCTCGTTGCAGTGCTCAAGGAGCGTTGGGGCCACCTCGACACGCTCATTCACTCCGTCGCCTTTGCCCCCAGGGAAGCGCTACAGGGTGATTATCTCGCTTCACTCAACCGCGAACGGTTTTCAGTCGCTCACGAAGTCAGTTCCTACAGCTTTGCGGCACTCGGTCAGGCTGCGCGTCCGTTAATGCAGGGGCGCAACGGCGCCATGCTGACACTGAGCTATCTGGGCGCGGTTCGGACCATGCCGAGCTACAACGTGATGGGGCTGGCCAAAGCGAGCCTGGAGGCCAATGTCCGGTATATGGCGGAGAGCCTTGGTCCAGAGGGGATTCGCGTCAATGCAATTTCTGCGGGACCCATCCGCACCTTGGCCGCATCTGGCATCAAGGACATGCGGAAATTTCTCGATCACGTCGAAAAATACGCCCCCCTTCGCCGCAATGTGACGATTGAGGAGGTCGGGAACGTCGCCGCTTTCCTGTGCTCGGATTTCGCCAGTGCTGTAACCGGGGAAATTACCTACGTCGATTGCGGCTACAACATCATGGGGATGACGGGCTCTCTGTGAGCGGAACGCCGGCGCGGTTGGGACTCAACTAAAACCGCGCCCGGCTCCGGATTTCTCATCTAGAGTTTATCCGGATGCGTGCTCACCGAAGCGGTCTGGCGGATTTCGCTCATGAAGTCTCTCCAGGCGGAGACTGCTCGGTTACGCACCAACGCATCGCGGGCAGCGGCCGCAAGCGCTTCCGT
>JBIKOF010000348.1:0-3132 GCA_044358205.1 Gammaproteobacteria bacterium
GGCCCAGAAAGCATCTGGATCAGCGAGCGATTCGGCATACATGGCGCGATATCGCGCTTCGTCGACATGGGCTCCTGCGGCAGTGGCGGCGCTGACGGGATAGATTTTCTCGTTGCTCATGCGACAGACTCCGGGCGATTTGCGCAGGATTATGCAAAGTCGATCATGAATTTGCCACCAAGCCGACGCGCGCCTTGGGTCGTCGGTGCCGGCATTGCGCACCTAACGGGCGACCACTATGGTGGCGCTCCTGCCAGCTTCGGGAATTCTGCATGTCCGACACCCAGACCCTGCTCAAAGCCGCGCTCGCCGCTGTGCTCGAAACCTGCGCCGTGGCGCGCCGCGTGCAGCTAGCCACAGGCGGGGTGAACCGAATCACCAAGGACGACTACAGCCCGGTAACGGTCGCCGATTTTGCGGTGCAGGCGCTGGTGGCCCTGCGCCTGCGTGAGATGCTGGGCGGTCTGGTGCTGGTCGGTGAAGAAACAGCCTCTGACCTTGGCAGTGAAAAGTCGCGCGCGCTGCGCGACGCGGTAGTGACCGCAGTGCGCGAAGTGCGACCCGAGCTATCGGCAACCCAGGTGATGGATGCAATCGATTTGGGCAACCACGATGCAAGCGGCAGCGCATACTGGACGCTCGATCCCGTTGACGGCACCAAAGGTTTCTTGCGCGGCGGCCAGTACGCGATCTCGCTCGGCTACATCGCAGGAGGCCGGGTTCGGGTTGGCGTTCTTGGATGTCCGAACCTCGGACCCGAGCAGGGTGAACCCTTCGACCGTCCGGCTCCGCGCGGAACACTCTACTTTGCCTGTGAGGGCGAAGGCGCCTGGCAGCTGTCGGACGATGCTCCTCAGCGGGCGCCCACGCAGGTCCGGGTGGCAGCCACCACCAGTCTGTCTGCCATGCGCGTCTGTGAGTCGGTTGAGGCCGCGCACTCCCGGCTGGACGAAACACAACGGGTCGTGGAAGCGCTGGGCGCACGGGGTAAACCCGCACAACTCGACAGTCAGTGCAAATATGCCGTGGTGGCCAGAGGTGAAGCAGACGCCTACATCCGGCTGCCAACACGTCTCGACTACCGAGAAAAAATCTGGGACCACGCAGCCGGCGCGCTGGTGGCTCAGGAAGCTGGCGCTGTGGTGACCGATATCGATGGACGCGCGCTCGACTTCTCGCAGGGCTCCACGCTCGCCCGTAACCGGGGCGTGGTGTGCGCGATCCCAGCCTTTCACCGCCGGATTATCGAGACGATTACCGAGCTTTGGGGGTGAATTTTTCCCGCGCTTCAGGAATTGCGACGAAAACCCAGGGAGGCGCGGCGCAACTGGCCTGACAGTCCGCGGATGGGCTGGTATGGTCTCACCGCAACAGGGCGTCGACTCAGGCCGCCCTCAGGTGTCTCGGCCAGGTCCACTGCAGGAGAATCCGGATGCGCCTTCGTCCCCTCCGTCCGCCTTACCGTGTCCTCATCGTCGAAGATCACAAGTTTATCGCCGAAATTCTGGCCCAGCGCCTCGGCACCGATCCCCACATCGAGGTCGTAGGCATCGCCAACTATGGCTCCTCGGCAGTCCACCTGGCGGCCAATCACCCCATCGATATCGTGCTGCTCGATATGCAGTTCGAAACGGAAGACGGGATCGGCATCGCGAAGCAGCTGTGGGAGAAAAATTCCGCGCTGCGCATCATCGGGCTCTCGGTGCACGAGGCCGACTACCACCCCGTGGCACTGCTGGAGCTGGGTGGGATGGGTTATCTCTCGAAGCACTCCAGTACCCGCGAAATCACCGATGCCATCCGGCGCGTCGCGGCCGGAGACCACGCGATAAGCCCGCGGATCGCGGTCCATCTGGCCACGCACGCGCCGTATCACACCCCTAATGAGAAACTCCAGGCACTCACGCACAAGGAGGTCGAAGTGCTGGCTGAAATTGCCAACGGCTTGTCAATCAAGCAAATCGCCAGACGCTCGGGTCTGACTGAAAAGACCATCCAGACCCACCGCAACAATATGCGTAAGAAACTTCAGGCAACCACAGATGTGCAGCTGTGCCTGCTAGCAATCCGAGCGGGCCTTATCGATATCCATCAGACTGCCGTGTGAGCGGTCGCTGCGGTAGGCGTTCTCAGCGCAGCAGGAAATAAAGCCAGTACCAGGCGCAGGCCACCAAAGTCAGCCCTCCCCAGAATACCAGCCAGCGCTGACCCGACCGCAGCCCAGTTACCGTGAACAAGATCCCGATGACCAGCGTCATCCAGACGGTAAGGGTGACAAAGTCGTCGGTCAGCGCATTCGCGGACGGCGGGGTCTTGCCCTCCGCGAGCAATTCGCTGCGGTATCTCATGGTGCGTAGGCCACCACCTCGATCTCAACGAGGGCCCCCTTCAACACCAGCCCTGAAACCACGGTAGAGCGCGCGGGTGGGTGATGCGGAAAGTGCTCGGCGTAAATCTGGTTGAAACGCGGGAAGTCATCACCATCGACCAGCCAGACCGTGGATTTGATCACCTGCGATAGGGTGGCGCCGGCTTCTGCCAGAATAGTGGAGATATTCTGCAACGCCTGCCGGGTTTGGACCTCAATCGTGGAACCGGCCAGACCACCCTGCGGAAGAAGCCCGAGTTGCCCGGAAAGAAACACGAAATTGCCCGCCCGCACGCCTTTCGACAACGGCAAGGCGGTACCGTCAGCCAAGGTCAGCGAGCCGCCGATGATTTCATGACGCATGTGAAGACACTCCGTAGGAATTCGTTTCAAGCATTGACCCAAGCCACGACTGCCCCGTCAAGTGAGCACGCCTTGAAGATGATACTCAGGCATCTGCCGCAGACGACACAGGGGCAGTCAGGCTTTCCAGTGTCGCAAGATAACGCAGTGCATGCTCACGATCTTCACCGCACATCTCGGGCTCAGGTCGCAAGGCCGCACACACCCTGGGTCGCGCGGATTGTCCATACAACGCGCAACGGAACGCGGCATCCAGATGCGGACAGGGAACGCCGGCAGGCTTGCCCTGCGGCAGGCCCGGCAGAGGGCTCGAAATCGACAGCGCGATGCAACACGCGCCGCATCGTTCGCGGCAGCTCAGGGCCATGCTGTTCAGACCCTCAGCCTGGATGGGCGCCACG
>JBIKOF010000347.1:0-3132 GCA_044358205.1 Gammaproteobacteria bacterium
CCACTGTCTGGCCTGCGCGCAGTAGCCGCATGAGTGGCATTCTCGTCGTGGACGATGATGAGACGTTCGCTGCCGTGCTCGCTGGTGCGCTGGCGCGCAGAGGACACGAAGTCGCAACGGCACACTCTTCGCGCGAGGCATTCGCGGCGCTCGACAGGGGAGACTTTGATCGCCTGGTGCTCGATTTGAGACTGGCGCATGAGAACGGGCTGGATCTCGTCGCGGCGATCTGTGAGAAGCGGCCAGGAATCCGCATCGTCGTCCTCACGGGTTATGCAAGCATCGCCACGGCGGTGGAAGCGATCAAGCTCGGCGCTCACCACTACCTCACCAAACCGACCGATGTCACGACTCTCCTCGCCGCGTTCGAACATCAAACCAGTGGTGAAGGACACGCCACGCCGCCCGAAGAGCCCACATCGCTTGAACGCATGGAATGGGAAACCATCCAGCAGGTCATGCTGGATGTCGACGGAAATGTCACGCTTGCTGCTGCCAGACTTGGCCTGCATCGACGTACCTTGCAGCGGAAGCTCAAAAAGCGCCCGGCGGGAATGCAGTAAATCGGTCATCGTCAGCAGAGGACGCATGAAAGAAATCAAACGACTGCCAACTGACGCCGGGTATCACGACGTCGTCGTGAGTCTTGATGACACCGAGGTCAAAGTCACCCTGCACCTTCCCGACAACAGGCCAACCGGCCAGATCGGCCGCGGACTGGTGATGGCACTGCATTACGGGGGGCAGCCGCACGGCCACTATGGTCGTGGTCTGCTCGAACAACTGGTGGTGCCCGCCTGGCGAGCAGCCGGGATGGTGCTCGCTGCGCCGGTCACGCTGGGCGGTGACTGGAAGACTCCGCAAAATTCCCAAATGGTGCTGAGCCTTGCCGACCGTCTGGCGATGGCGCTCGATCTGGATCCCGCTATGCGTTGGCTCACCGGATACAGTCTCGGGGCGATGGGCTGTTGGCATTTCCTGACACACTCGCCCTCGGCCTTTCGTGCCATCTTGCCGGTCGCAGGGCCCGTGCCATCGGAGCTGCCGGACTTCCAGACACCTGTCTATGTGCTGCACTCCGATGCCGACCAGCTTTTCCCGGCCTCGGAGGTCGTCGCCGGCCTGAAAACCCTTGAGGCCCGGGGCAACCCGGTCGCCTGGCAGGTGTTGCCCGGAGTCACGCATTACCAGCTCGGCGGCTACCGGGAAGCCTTGTCGGAGTTGCAGAAACATCTGTGCTGAGGACCCGTTGGGCATGGCCAATTTCTTCTTGCAAAGCGGGGGAATCGGTGTAAATTGCGCCCTCCGCAAAAGGCCGGAGGCTTTGTGAGTTGTTCCCGTAGGAGCACATCGTTGTCTGTGAGGGGCATCCTCCGCTAAGCGCCGTCCTGGTGAGACCCTGGTGGCGTCCGCGCGAGGCGCCCGGTTATTGAAGCATTCATGCCTCAACCACCAATCAAGAGGGTTTCCATTAAATGAATCAAGACGCTCCGATTTGGGGCCAGCACCTGGTCCTTGATCTCGCCGGTTGTCCCCGCGACCGACTGACCAACGCCGATCACCTCCGGGCCTGGGTCCGCGACCTGGTCGATGCCATTCGCATGAAGGCCTATGGCGAGCCCCAGCTTGAGCATTTCGCAACACACTCATTCGATGCCGCCGGTTATACGCTGCTGCAGCTCATCGAAACTTCCAACATCTGCGCCCATTTCGCCGAAAACCTGGGGCAGGTATATATCGACATCTTCTCCTGCAAGCGCTTCGACAATGACGTCGCGGTGCAGGTTTGCCGGCGTTATTTCGCGCCGGAAACCGTGGAGATGACCGTACTCGAACGCGGCCGTTTCGCGCCGGCGCTCGCCCGCGCGGTTTGAACCCGATGAGCATGCGATTTCAGGAAACCCTTTACGGGGACGAAGTATTTCAGGGATTCACCGCGGACGAATTGCTCTTCGAGGGCGCGACGCCGTACCAGAAGGTACAAATCTTTGCCACCAAACGCTGGGGCAAGGTGCTCGTGCTGGACGGCATCGTGCAGACCACCGAGAAGGACGAATTCGTCTACCACGAAATGCTCACGCACGTGCCGATGTTTGCGTGTGCCAATCCTCGCCGCGCCATGATCGTGGGCGGCGGAGATGGTGGCATTCTGCGGGAGGTACTGAAGCACGACATCGAGCACGTCGACATGGTGGAGATCGACCGCACGGTGGTCGATTACTGCATCACCCACATGCCCACCCTTAATGACGCCGGGGCCATTTACAAAGATCCGCGAGCAGAACTCGTCATCGAAGATGCTTTCGAGTTCATCAAGCGGGAAAAGCGCAAGTACGACGTCATCATGGTGGACTCAACCGATCCCGTGGGCGCCGCCGAAGTGCTGTTCTCGAACACCTTCTACGATCTCTGTCGCAGCGCGCTCAATCCAGGCGGCGTCCTCTCGCTGCAGGACGGGGTAGTTTTCCTGCAGCCGGACGAATCCCGTCAGAGCATGCAGCTCCTGCGGAAACTCGGCCTCAAGGCCCGCTGTTATGCCATCGCGGTCCCAACCTACTACGGTGGCAATATGACCTTGGGCCTCGCCAGCGATACACTGGAGGCGCTGCAGCCGGACCTCACAACGATTGAGGCCCGCTTCAGGAAAGCAAACTTCAAGACCGTGCACTACACCCCCGAGCTTCACTGCGCGAGTTTCGTACTGCCGCGCTGGATGCAGGAAATCACCGGAGGACTGGCATGACCGACGCTGCTCTCGATCACTTCAAAACCGATCGCCAGACAGGTGAGCGCTACGCCGGAGACCACTTACTGGTGGAGTTCTGGGGAGCCGAGCGCTTGCAGGAGCCCGAGTTCATCTGCGCGGCCATGGAAGACGGCGCCCGCGCCGCGGGGGCGACCATTTTGCACTCTCACTACCACCATTTCGGAGACGGGATGGGCGTTTCCGGAGTGACGGTGCTGGCTGAGAGCCATATCACCGTCCACACCTGGCCCGAAGTGGGCTATGCGGCGATTGATGTCTTCATGTGCGGCGAAGCATCGCCGCAGAAGTGTGTGGACTTGCTGCGGGAACGCTTCAGACCACGCGAGGTGAATGTTCAGAATCACCGACGCGGCACTTGGGTGGCC
>JBIKOF010000349.1:0-3128 GCA_044358205.1 Gammaproteobacteria bacterium
ACTCCCGGGTGGATTCTGGTTCCTGTTCGCTGCTTGGTTCACTCACGTGTTTCAGACGCTGTGGGTTTCTGCAGAACATTCCGGCCTGCCACTGGAGGGTAGCATCCTGCAACGCACCCGCTCCGTGCGCTCCAATGCGTTTGTCCGATTCTGGCTCTGGAACATGAACTACCATGCGGAGCACCACGGGTGGCCGGCCATCCCCTGGCACCGATTGCCCGACGCACACGGATGCGTTGCCCCTCACCTCGGATCGCTCGTGGCGGGTTATTCCTCGCTGCAGGCCAATGTCTTCCTTGGGCGTAATCTGCCCGTAGGCGATCCGCAGGGATAAGGGTGCGACCACGTCGGTCCGTGATTGTGGTCACGAAATTCCCCTTGGGCTCCGGCTGGAAGCGCTACGCATTGCGCTGAGTCCCTCGGGCTGTGGCACGATCCAAGCACCCTCACTCCGCGGATGTGCATGTCCCCCTCATGAAGCCCCTCGATGATGAATGGCGAGACTGGCTGCGACAGAATCGCGACCGCGGATGCGATCGGCTTGAACTTTACCGGCAGGCGCTCGGTGCGGGATTTGATGCGGAAGCCATCGCGCTGGAACTGGGTGGGTTTGCGAAGCTCGGGCTCGAAGCGCCCGCAAAGCCTGCGCTTGCGGACCCGGAGAATACTTGGGCAGCCTGGGCAAACCCGCCGCTGATCGCCCCGTCTCATCAGCCGCGCGCATGGCGGTTGGATACTCCCTTGGCCCAGATCTACGAGATCCCCGATTTACTGTCACTTGCGGAATGTTCTGCTGTGATCTCTGCTATCGATGAGGCGCTTGTGCCGTCCGTCGTGACCTTTGGTCCGGAAGACTATCGCACCAGCCGCACCTGTCATCTTGCCGAAACCCATGCAGAGCTTAGCCGGGTTCTCGACGAACGTTTCGCGCGTTTGCTGGGCGTTGACACCTCACTCGCGGAACCTTTGCAAGGTCAACGCTACGATCCAGGCGAGTATTTCAAGGCCCATACCGATTGGTTTGCACCCGACACTGAAGAGTTTGCGATTTGCACCATGCCCGGGGGACAGCGGACCTGGACAGTCATGGTTTATCTCAATTTAGTGCCCGAGGGCGGGCAGACTTTCTTCAACCAGATAGGTCGTCGTTTCTCACCGACTCCGGGCCTCGCCCTGTGCTGGAACAATCTGGGTGTAGATGGCACCCCCAACCCGTATACGATGCACGAGGCCTTGCCCGTGCTCGCCGGCCGCAAGTACGTCATCACAAAGTGGTTCCGGGCAGAATCCGGCCGCATCCCCGAATGAAGCGCGGTCCCTGACAGGCGCGCCACCTGCCTGACCGACCTGCAGGAATTGTCTGCAAGTTCTGCCGCGTTGCCAGCCTCCTTGATACGTTGACGTCACGAAGCCGCAGTCTATCGGCACGGTGGAGTCGGCCAAGTCTCTGAAGTAAGGCGTCTTTCACACGCGCACCCCTCATAGCCCACGACGTCTTGGCGACTGGCACACCCCGTGCTCATAGCCTTCCGAGCGTCCAGGGTGGGCGCCAGTAGCCTTTCCATCTTTCTGGCGATTCCTTATGGAAAATCTTGGTGTGCTCAGTGAGCAAAGCCCCTTGCTGGCGGTGGCCGCTGCGTTCCTTGGCGGCGTGGTCGTGAGCTTCACGCCCTGCGTGTATCCGATTATCCCGATCACCCTGGGGGTGATCGGGGCGCGAAGTGGTGCGAGCCGCGGGCGGGGTTTCGCGTTATCCGCTGTCTATGTGCTTGGCATGGCAATCACCTATGCGGCGCTAGGCGCATTCGCTGCCGTCACCGGCAAGCTTTTTGGGCAATTAGCGACCAGTCCGTGGACTTACTTCGTGGTGGGCAATGCGTCTCTGCTCTTTGGTCTTGCGATGCTCGATGTCATTCACCTTCCCCAAGTCAACATTGCCGGTCAGGCCTCGGGTCAGCCCGCGCGTGGACTCCTCGGAACATTTTTCTTCGGCGCGGTAGCGGGGCTGGTCGTCGGACCATGCACAGCGCCTGTGCTTGCAACCCTCCTCGTCTTTGTCGGATCACAGCAAAATCTTCTGTATGGATTCGTGCTTCTCCTTGCCTTTGGATATGGCGTCGGATTCCTGCTGATCGTGCTCGGTACTTTCGCCGGGTTGCTGACCGCCATGCCACGCTCTGGACTGTGGATGGAACGCATCAAGAAAAGCTTTGGTTGGTTGATGCTCGGCGTCGCTGAATATTTTCTCATCCTCATGGGAGAAGCTCTGGTATGAAGTCCTATCCGCTATTTTTTCGCACGACCTCACTGCGTGCCGCCGTGCTTTCAGCATTCCTTTCCACGAACCCTGTGTGGGCTGCTGAAAACATCGATTCCGACCAATTTTTCCAGGCGCAGGATCTCGCGGGCGCCCAAATCGATCTCAAGCAACTCCTGAGTGAGCGAAAAGCAGTCCTCATCAATTTCTGGGCGACATGGTGTGCCCTGTGCAAGGAAGAAATTCCGGCCTTAGCCCAGCTTCAGAGCGCGCGCGCAGAGGATGGCCTGGCGATTGTGGGGGTGAATGTGGCGGAGTCGGGGCGTAAGGTTCGCCGCTACGTAGAAGACATGGGCATTAACTATCCCGTGGTTCTTGATCCAGAATCCGCAATCGCAGAGAGCTATAACGTAATGGGCCTGCCGGTGAGCCTGCTGGTGCGCGCAGACGGATCGGTGACCGGTCCCTACAGCGGTTTCACCGAAGAATTGCAGGCCGATGTGGGTAAGGCCCTCGCGCCATGAAAAATCGGATGACGATTGGCTTCATTGCAGGCGCTTTACTTGCGGGTTGCGCGAATATTTCCGGAGGGAACACGCGCACTGCCCAAGTATCCGCTGCGTCTGGGCTGGTGACGGATATTCGTACTTTAGTGGTGGAGGAGAGGGCTCGGGACGCGCGGTTTCTCGCAGTCATGGACCGCTCTTATCTCGCCTTTGATCAGGATTCCCAACGTGAGCTGGCGTCCTATCCCGTGAGCGGGGACCTAAAAGCCAGACAGGATTTCCTCGTGCGCATACTGGCTCGGGCGGTTGAGACTGGAAATACGGCCGCGGCCATCGAGATTTCCCGCATCCCCCGGCCTCGTCTA
>JBIKOF010000350.1:0-3122 GCA_044358205.1 Gammaproteobacteria bacterium
TCGCCCCGGTGGGGCGGCTGGGCTATCAGGGCCGGGATCTCATGGTGGGCGACGGTTCACCGGGCCCCGTGGCGCGCCAACTTTACGAAACCCTTACGGGCATCCAGTTCGGTCTGCTGCCAGACCCCTATGGCTGGACCCGCCAGGTCCCGACGCGCAGCTGATCGATTGCGGGCGGGCGGCGGTTGCCGCCTGCGCGCCGATGCTGCACTCTTCGCGCAGCCCGGATGCACCCGCACGCCGTTTACCCAGCTGGCGGGCACTCCGGCCAAAAAAACAAACCAGACAAGTTTCGGAGGTCATGAATGGCTTACTCAGTCGTCGTCGACAAGACGATCCCGGTATCGCGCGCGAAGGTCTTTGCCGCTCTCATGGATTTCGGCGGCGTTGGCAAACTACTGCCGGATGCCGTCGAGTCGTGCACGCTGCAGGGCAGCGGGGTCGGCGCGTTGCGCACCATCAAGTTGAAGGGCGCGCCGGGCGAAGTGGTCGAGCGGCTTGAAGCCGGCTACAACGATTCGCTGTTTTCCTATTCCATCGTGGCCCCGAGTCCGTTGCCGGTCGATCACTACCACGCGGTGGTGACGCTGTCAGACGCTGCAGGCGGTGGATGCCGGGTGGTGTGGGGCAGCAACTGGGTCGCCACTGGTGCCCCGGAAGCCGATGTGAAAGCGATGCTCACCGATCTCTACGGCAATCTCATCAACGCGCTGGCGAAGATCTGAGCCGCGACGAATCCCGAGGTCGGGACGTCGTCTGAAACGGGGGCCTCGCGGCCCCCGTTTTCTTTTCTGCTTCCGGTCAGCGCGCGCGGAACGCGGGCATCACTTCTTTCGCAAAGAGTTCCAGCGAGCGCGTGCCTAGCGCCGGATCCAAGCCGGGGAACTGGCAATCCATGATGAAATCCGTGCAGCGGAACTGCTGGCAGAAGGTTTCCATCTTGCGCGCGACCTGATCGGGTGTGCCAATCATCAGGTGTTCGGCGAGCGGCGAGTGACGAATGTCCTCGGCCCTGGAGATCGGCAGTGGCTGATCGTCCCCCTCTGCATCGTTGGCTTCCGCGAGAATCTCTGCGTAGAAGTCGAAGAGGTGGAAGAGATGGTGCTGGCACTCTTCCCATGCCCGGTCCTCGGTCTCCGCGCAGTAGACCATGCGCAACTGTGCGATGTTGAAATCGTCCGGGTTGTGTCCCTGCGCCTTGAGGGTGTCGATGTAGAGCGGCGCCGGATCAGGGCCCAGGGTTGCCATCAGGTGATAGCCCATTTCTGCTGCGCGCTTGATTGCCTTCGGCCCCCGTGCGCCGATCCAGATGGGTGGGTGCGGCTGCTGCACCGACTTCGGCGAAAGTGTCATGTCTTTCACCTGAGTGAAGCGACCGTCGAAGGTGACGTTCTCTTCCTTGAACAGTTTCACCATCAACTCGATGCCTTCGCGCATGCGCACCCCGCGTTCACTGCGGTTCATGCAGAAGGCATTCCACTCGTGATAGGAGTAGCCCTGCCCAATCCCGTAATCGATGCGCCCATTCGAGATGATGTCGGCGCAGGCAAGATCTTCAGCAGCCCGCACCGGGTGCGAGAACGGCAACAGATGGATGAACGTGCCGATGCGAATTTTGCTCGTGCGCGCACCAATCGCAGCGGCCGTCGGAAACATGGACGGGTTATACCCATCTTCCGTGAAGTGGTGCTCGGTCAGCCAGACGTTGTCATAGCCGAGTTCTTCGGCCCGCACGATCTGATCGATGATGGCCTGATAGAACATTGGAAAGGGCCGGCGCCACTTCACCGGGTTGCGAAAGTCTTCCATAAAGCCAAAACGCATGGGACGAGCTCCTCGCTGGGAATAAGTCAGGCCGTAATCTAATGCAGTCCGGGCATGATGCCCATGTCGCAAAGCATCAGCCCGACGATTAGGATTGCGGGCAGTCAGGCCCACTGACGATTGGCTGCGCGCGCGGTTTGGTGCGTCGCAAAATCAGACGATTGAGTTCAGGTGCCGAGCCAGCAAGCGGCGCCTGAGGAGTGTCGCATGCAAGATTTCAGAATGAGCGCCCAGGACGAATACACGCACGTGCCTGGCCCCGAGCAAAATTTCAACGAAAGCGTTTACCTCAACGCTTTTGACTCTGAGGGGCGCTTCGGGGGCTGGATGCGCCTCGGTAACCGGGTGAACGAACGCTATGCGGAACTTTCCGTGTGCCTCTATCTACCTGGGGGGCGGGTGGCCTGTCAGTTCCAGCGTCCTGCGATCGCCGACAACAGCCGGCATGCCGCAGGAGGTCTGGTGTACACGGTGCGCGAACCACTAAAGCGCGTCGCCATGCACTACACGGGCGAAGTGATGATCCTCGCGAATCCAGAAGATATGCGCGATCCCCGCAAGGCCTTCGAGCAGGCGCCGCGTGCGGCCTGTGAGGTGGTTTTCGAACAGACCGGCACGTCGCCCATCCACGGGGGCGAGCCGCGCGACCCACATCAGCAGACGATGTACGGGCGTGATTTTTCGCTCGGGCACTTCAACCAGCATTGTGCAGTTCAGGGTCACGTTACCGTAGGAGACGAACGTCTCGTGCTGGCAGGCCATGGCTGGCGGGATCACTCCTGGGGACCACGTTACTGGACCAACATTCATTTCTATCGTCTTTTCATCGCTAATTTCGGCCCCGACCGCGGTCTCATGCTGCTCAAGATCACCGGTCGCGATGGCGTGACGCGTCGCTGCGGCGTGCTGCAGTTCGACGGTGAGTATGAAGAAGTGGAGGACATGGACGTATGGACCGACTGGACCCCACGCAGGGATCCCCGTCACGTGCGCATCGGTGTGCGCACCGGCCGACGCAAGGTGCAAATCGAGGGTGAAATCGAGACTCTTCTGCCGTTGCGCAATCGGCGCAAAGAAGGTGACCAGAGTTTCGAGTCCCGAATTGCGGAAGGCTACACCCGCTTTCAGTGGGGCGACCGCACGGGCTGGGGCATGACCGAATATATCGAGATTCTCGATCAGGGCGAGCCTGTCGGCTACCCGCTCTGAGCCCTATGGACGAGGTCAAACCCGCGGACTCCGCGGAGACGCTCGCGCGCCTCGAAACGGCGCTGCGCAAGCGTTTTGGGCACAGCGCG
>JBIKOF010000351.1:0-3120 GCA_044358205.1 Gammaproteobacteria bacterium
TGAATCATCAGGTCGATGTCCTGGATGGAACCACACCCCCCGGCGATCAGTACCTGGTCCACCGTCCGCACCTGGCTCGAGGAATAGAAGAACTGGAGTGCCCTAAAGATCTCCTGACTCATCGCCTCCATGAAGGGGCGCAGGACTTCGGGCTCGTAGTTGCTCGGCAGCCCACCCTGGCGCTTGCGCAAGCCTGCTTCTTCATAGCTCAAGCCATAGCGACGTTGAATTTCATCGGTGAGCAGCCGCCCGCCGAAGAGCTGCTCACGGGTATAGATGATGCGTCCCTGATCGAGCACGCTCAGGGTGGAGGTACTGGCGCCCACATCCGCGACTGCGACGATACGTGCGTCCGGAAACTGGGGAGAGATGAGCGTCATGGCGTGTTCGAGCGCTGAAGCCTCGACGTCGACGATGCGGACACGCAGACCGGCTGCCTCCAGAGCCCCCACCCGCGAGTCCACGTTTTCACTACGTGAAGCGGCCAACAGAACATCGACCTTGGTCGAATCCACGGCGCTCGGCCCCAGCACCGTAAAGTCCAGATTGATTTCATCCATCGAGTAGGGGATGTACTGGTCGGCCTCCAGCTGGATACGACCTTCGAGTTCGTCCTCGCTCAGGTCAGCCGGCATGCTGATGACTTTGGTGATGACGGAGGAGCCCGGCACGGCACACACGGCATCCCGGTTGCGAGTCCCGGATTTGCGGACTGCCCGGGCAATCGCCTCGCCGACCCGATCGGCATCCGTGATAGTCTTTTCGCTCACCGCATTGGGCGGCAGCGGTTCCACCGCATAGCTTTCCACCCGGTAGCGCCCCCCCGCCGACGACAACTCCAGCAGCTTTACGGACGTAGAACTGATGTCGACGCCCAGCAGCGGGTTTTTCTTGCGACGAAACAGTGCCACGCGGCTCTCCCTGACAGATTGCACCCAGGCGTTACGGGCCAGCTCGCCCCTAATCGTCCCCGGACGGGAACCGACTATAGTCCCGGCCGAAAGTCATTTCAAATATTTTTCAATATAAAACCAAATCTTATGACCGTTATCTCATGTAGATTTTACGATTCTCGCACCCAGAGCCGGGGCGGCTGAGTCGATGCGCAAGCTGATTGCAACCTCAATCCTTGGGGGTGGGCTGCTCATCGCCGGGCTAGTGCTTGGGGTGGTGGCCTGGATCGTGCCGCAGATGCCTCCAACGGCACGGCTTCAGGAAGTGAGGTTCCAGACGCCGCTCAGGGTCTACACCGAGGCCGGCGAGCTGGTCGCGGAATTCGGCGAAAAGCGCCGCACGCCGGTTGCGCTGGATGAGGTTCCGCTGCAGGTGAGGCAGGCTTTCCTAGCCGCCGAGGACGACCGCTTCTACGAGCACCCCGGGGTGGACTGGATGGCGATCGTGCGTGCGGCCGTGGCGGTCGCCCTGTCGCAGGAACGCTCGCAGGGGGGAAGTACGATCACCATGCAGGTGGCGCGCAACTTTTTCCTCACCCGTGAAAAAACCTATCGCCGCAAGCTGCGTGAGATTGCCCTGTCCTTCAAGATTGAGCGTGAACTCACCAAGGATCAGATCTTCGAGCTCTATCTGAACAAGATTTTCCTGGGCAATCGCGCCTATGGCGTGGCGGCGGCAGCGCAGGTCTACTTCGGCAAGGCACTGCCGGCACTAGACCTCGCGGAAGCGGCCCTCATCGCGGGCCTTCCGAAGGCCCCTTCACGTCTGAACCCGGTGGCAAATGCAGCTGCCGCAGCGACACGTCGACATTACGTTCTGTCGCGCATGCGGGAGCTCGAGTTCATTTCGGAAGCTGAATTTGCCGCAGCCGATGCGGCGCCATTGCCCGCCCGTCTGCACGGCCAGCCTATCGAGGTGGAAGCCCCGCACCTCGCGGAAATGATCCGGGAAACAATGGTCGCGAAGTTTGGCCGCGCGGCCTACACGCGGGGCTATCGCGTTTATACGCCGCTGCACGCGGACGCGCAGCGGGCTGCCCTTAAAGCGCTGCGCGCAGCTGTCGACGCTTACGACCGGCGTCATGGCTATCGCGGGCCTGAAGGACACGTCGACATCGGCAAAGAAGATCCCCCCGGCGACATGACGGGACTTGCCGGGCGCTCGGCCTCAGGCCCGCTCCTGCCGGGAATCGTGACTCGCGTTAAACACCGCGCAATCGAAGTCCTCGACGCACACGGACGCACCCGGCACGTAGGCTGGGCGGGGCTCAGTTGGGCTCGCGCCGCACGACTGGAGGGTGGATTGGGGCCAGCACCAACCAAGGCCGCCGATATCGTGCGTCGAGGGGACATCGTCCGTATTTCGCGCAGGGAGAAAGCCTTGCGGGCCACCGACACGCCCGAGACGGCCAGCGTCTGGCGCCTGTCCCAGATACCGGTGGCGGAAGGTGCCTTGGTGGCATTGAACCCGACCAGTGGCGCCATCGTCGCCCTGGCCGGCGGCTACGATTTTGCGCGCAGCAAATTCAATCGCATCACTCAGGCCCTTCGCCAGCCTGGGTCGAACTTCAAGCCGTTCATCTATTCGGCAGCGCTGGCCAACGGTTACACCCCGGCAAGCGAGGTCAACGACGCCCCCATCGTGTTCGAGGCGCCGGGGCTCGACGAGGCTTGGCGTCCAGAAAATTACTCGGGCACCTATTACGGCCCGACCCCTCTGCGCGAAGCGCTGGCCAATTCGAGGAATCTGGTGTCCATCCGCATGATGCGCGAGATGGGAGTGGAGACCGTGCTGCACCACGTGGAGCGCTTTGGTTTCGACCCGGCTCACCTGCCGCAGAACCTCTCGCTGGCCTTGGGTTCCGGCGAAGTCACTCCCCTTCAGATCGCGCGCGGCTATGCGGTTTTTGCCAACGGAGGTTTCCTCATCGAGCCGTGGTTCATCTCGCGCATCGAAACAGCAGAAGGCACTGTGGTTGAAAAGCACCTTCCGGTGACGGCCTGCGCCGCGTGCGAAGCGGCGGTCGAAGGAGTAGAAAACGAACCGGCCGATCTGGAAGCACTGCGGGCAACTAGCGGCATCACCCCTGTGCGCCCCGCGCCCCGCGTGATCGATGCCCGCAACGCATGGTTGATGTACTCGATGATGAAGGACGTCATTACACGT
>JBIKOF010000352.1:0-3118 GCA_044358205.1 Gammaproteobacteria bacterium
TGTTCGCAGCAACTGCATGCGTTCCATCAGCAGCACGAGGATGGGCAAGGCTGTCACCGCGCACGCCATGCCGATGCCCAGCACGAACTGCCAGTGGCGGGCGGCTTCGCCCATCCACTGGGCTGACGCTGCCAGCATCAGCATGGCCGCGCCGGCACCCAGCACCAGAGGCATGGCGAGCGCAAGTCCGGCTGTGACGAGGCTGTCCCGTCGCGCGGCCCACAATGACGCGAGATCGAGCTCGATCCCCGCGAGCCATACAAAAATCATCACGGCCCACCACGCCACGCCATTGAGGGTAAGGATGATCTGCGGCGTGAACACGTGCGCGTAGAAATCTGGAAAAACGCCCCCCAGCACGCCCGGGCCAAGCAGAATTCCGGTCACTATCTGGACGACCACCAGCGGCGCCCAGTAGTCCGTGCGACCTATCCGCCAAACCAGATAGGGCACGCCGAAAATCAGCATCATCGCAATGAGATAGACCTCTGTGAGGTTCATATACGAAAGGGCTCGGGTCACAGGTGGGCCCGCATGGTACTGAGCGCTGGATGCGGCGTCATCCGCGGGTATCCGCTCTCTCGCCGAGCCATTATCATCGTCGCATGGTGCAGCCTTCAGCGTCCTTCCGCGGCTGGCAGGTGGTGGCCGCCGCCTTCTCGGTGCTGTTCCTCACCTATGCGTTGCAGTTCAGCTATGGCCTGTTCGCCACGAGCATGGCCGAAGAACTGGACTGGAGCCGCGCCGACACCGCGCTCCCGTATTCCATTTACGTATTCTTCTACAGCGCCCTGTCGGCGATCACTGGGCGGGCGACCGATCGTTTTGGTCCTCGGCGCGTCATCAGCTTTGGCGCGATTCTGCTTGGGGTGGGATGGGGGCTGAGTGCGCTGGCGACTACGCGCTGGCATCTTTGTGTAAGTCTTGGCGTCATCGCGGCGTTTGGCACCAGCGTGTCCTGGGTGCCCTGCAATGCCACGGTGGCGCGCTGGTTCTCGCGCCGCAGAGGCACGGCGGTAGCGGTTGCCTCCAGCGGTGCGAGCCTCGGCAATTTCATCGGGCCCGCCGTGGCCGGCCTCGCGATACAGACTCTGGGATGGCGGCTGTCGCTCGCGCTCTTTGCCGCTGTGAGTGCCCTGCTCATGCTCATCGCTGCCCGCTACATGATTCGTGATCCCGAGTCGGTGGGGCAGTGGCCGGATGGCGACACGGAGCCGCCGCCGGCCGCTTCACTCACGAGTGGCTATCGTCCGCGCGAGGTCCTTGTGCAGGTCGACTTTCATCTGCTCACACTCATCTACTTCCTCACCTGGTTTGTTTTGTTCGTACCCTTCGTGCACGGTCCGGCACTCGCCCGCGACCTGCAGCTCCCGGAATTTGCCGGTGCGTCGTTGCTAAGCGCGATCGGGGTCGGTGGCACGATTGGCCGGCTAGGCGCGGGCAGCGCCTCCGATCGACTGGGTCGTTGCCCGACATTGTTTGCAGTCTGCGCCTTGCAGGCGATCGCGCTGGTGCAGTTCAGTCTGGCCAGTGATGTCACCAGCCTGTGGGCGGCCGCTGTGGTTTTCGGGATTTCCTACGGCGGCGGTGTGGCGCTCTTGCCCGCACTGTGTGGGGATCTCTTTGGCCGCGCGCACGTCGCGAGCGTGGTCGGCGTGCTGTTCGCGATAGCCGGTTCGCCTTCGGCGGCCGGACCCTGGCTTGCGGGCTTGCTGTTCGACCTGACCGGGAGCTACGAGAGCACGTTTCGCGGTGCCGCCTTGTTGAATGCAGTGGGCTGTGCACTCACCGGCGTACTCGCCTATCGCTTACGTGCGCGGCGGCTCGGTAACATCTGAAATCCGCCCTTGACTCTCAAATCCTCCTTGGGACAACCGTCATGAAGCTGCCATCCCGAATCGTCGATATCAGCCAACCGCTCGACAATGAGACAGTCGTCGATCCTCCGTTCATGCGTCCCTCCATCCGCTATGTCACGGGTAAGGAAAGTGCGCCCATGCTCTGCGAGCTTTTCCCCGGGCTGAAAGAAAGCGATCTGCCGCGTGGCGAGGGGTGGGCCATCGAGCACATTTCGTTGACCACGCACAACGGCACACACATGGATGCCCCCTACCACTACAACTCACATGACGCCGCGGGCAATCCCATGCCGACCATCGATCAAATGCCGCTCGACTGGTATTTCCGTCCAGGGGTGAAGCTCGATTTTCGACACTTTGAAGACGGGTATGTGGCGACTGCGGCAGATGTGCAAGCGGAGCTCGCACGGATTGGCCACACCCTCGCGCCTTTCGACATCGTGCTGGTGAATACCCGTGCGGGCGAGAATTACGGGACCGAGCAATACATCCATTCCGGCTGCGGCGTGGGACGGGAAGCGACGCTTTGGCTCACCCAGCAGGGTGTGCGAGTGACGGGCATCGATGGCTGGAGCTGGGATGCGCCGTTTTCCAAAACGCTGGAACGCTGGCTTGCGACGCGCGACCCCAGGGTGATCTGGGAAGGGCACTATGCGGGCATCGACACGCCCTACTGCCACATGGAGAAGCTTCGGCATCTGGAACAATTGCCGCCATCAGGGTTCACCGTGGCTTGCTTCCCCTGCAAGATCAAGGGCGCATCAGGCGGGTGGACGCGCGCCGTGGCGATGTTCGACTAGGGCGCGATCACTCCCCATCTGGATAATCTTCCGGGCGCTCGAAACGGAACGGTGCGGCGAGCGCGCGGGCGACGATGGCATCCCGGCCATAGATATCCGGCAACAGATTCAGTCGACCTGCTGCATCCTCGAAAGCAGTGAGGTAAATGATTCGGATAGGTAGCGGGTGTGGCAGCACGATGCGCGTCGTGACGCCGCTGTCCACCGCGTTCTGCAAGCGCTCCGAAGGCCATTCCGCGACGCCGCCGAGCAGCAGCCCCGCCAGTTCCAATGGTCGCTCGAGGCGGATGCATCCGGAACTGAAAGGGCGACTGGGTCTGGCAAAGAGATCTCGGGCCGGCGTGTCATGCAGGTACACGGCATGGGGGTTGGGAAATACGAACTTCACCCGACCCAACGCATTGTCTGCGCCGGGTGGCTGGCGCAGCGTGTAGGGGAATCGCCGCGGACCTAGCGCCG
>JBIKOF010000353.1:0-3117 GCA_044358205.1 Gammaproteobacteria bacterium
TTCTCGCACGTAGGGAAAGAACATGCGGTTGCCAACGAAGCCAAAGCACACCTTGACCAGAACGCCGGTCTTGCGGATGGTTTTGGCGAGTCCCATGCAGGTCGCGATGACTTCCTTCGAAGTCTTTGCTCCACGCACGATCTCGAGCAGGGTCATGACATTGGCCGGCGCAAAGAAATGCAGGCCGATGACGTCTTCCGGACGCCGCGTGAAGGATGCAATCTGATCGACGTTCAGCGTGGAGGTATTACTGGCGAGAATCGCGCCCTGACGGCAGACCGCGTCCAGTTCCTTGAACACGATTTCCTTCACGGCCATGGTCTCGAACACGGCTTCGATCACGAGGTCGGCCTCGGACAAATCCTTGTATTCCAGCGTGGGCGTGATGAGTGCCATGCACTTGTCCATCGCTGCCTGAGTCATCCGCCCCTTCTTCACTGGGCCTTCGTAGTTGGAACGGATGATCTGCATGCCCCGGTCGAGGGCTTCCTGCGAGATTTCCTTCAGGATGACCGGAATGCCGACATTGGCGAAATTCATCGCAATACCGCCGCCCATCGTACCACCGCCAACCACCGCCACTTTGCGAATGGGTCGCACCGCGGTGTCCTTTGGCACATCCGGCACCTTGCTCACTTCGCGCTCGGCGAAGAAGAGATGGCGCTGCGCCCGCGACTGTGGCGAGGTCATGCACGACATGAACAGCTCGTTCTCCCGGGCTACCGCATCGAAATAGGGCAGCGAAACCGCGGCCTCGACGCATTTGACGATTTGCTCGGGGGCAAAGAATCCACGCGTGTCACGGGCAATGGACTTCCGGTAGTCGGCAAAGAAGTTTGCGGGCAGGGCGCTTGCATCGATGGCGATGTCGCGAACCTTGCGCGGGCCCTTGCCGCTGTTCACCAGGTCGCGCGCCCAGGCGACGGCGCCTTGCCGCAGATCGCCTTCGATGATCGCGTCCACCACGCCCTTCTCGTGCGCTGCCTTGGCCGACATCGGCCGGCCACTGATCATGGCATCCAGAGCCGCCTGAACCCCGGCCAGGCGAGGCAGACGTTGCGTCCCCGTTGCCCCGGGCAAGAGGCCCAGCGACACCTCGGGCAGCCCAACCTGGGCGGTGGGCGCAGCCACTCGGTAATGGCAGGCCATGGCCGTTTCAAGTCCGCCACCAAGCGCCGTACCGTGAATCGCGGCCACGACGGGCTTCGGCAGGTCTTCGATGTAGTGCACCACTTTCGGCAGCCACGGTTCTTCGATGGGCTTGTCGAACTCAGTGATGTCGGCGCCGGCAATGAAGGTGCGCCCGTCGCAGATGAGCACCGCGGCGCGCGCCGCGCTATCGCTGGCGAAACGTTCGAAGCATCGGGCGAGTCCCTGCCGAACTGGCAGTGACAGAGCGTTGACGGGGGGATTGTCGACGGTGATGACGGCGACATCGCCGTCCAGGGCGTAGCTGACTACCTCTGGCATGGATCCTCTTCCTTACTGCTGTGGGGCGCCTTGTCGGCGGGGGCAGGACGGCGCGAAGCGCGGTCTGCAAATCGAGGACGGAGTATATCAGGCACACCGCCCTCGCCACCCGATTCGCGCCTCAACGGGCAGCAGGCTTTCATGTACCATCGCGAGGCTCGCGCCGCCCAGTGGTGGCGGAGTCACCGGCCCAGTCCAAAGATGACATCGATGAACCAGATCAAGACCTCCGTGGATACGCGCAGCGCCACGTTCGAACAGAACCGGACGGCCATGCAGGCCGTCGTCGACGATCTCCGCCAACGGGTCGCCGACGTCGGCGCCGGCGGCGGCGAACAGGCCCGTGCCAAGCACCTCGCCCGAGGCAAACTGCTGGCACGGGACCGGGTGGCCGCCCTCATCGACCCCGGCAGTCCCTTCCTTGAATTTTCTCAACTCGCCGCCTTCGGGATGTATGGCGGCGAAGTGCCGGGCGCAGGCATCGTCACCGGCATTGGACGGGTGAGTGGCGTCGAATGCGTCATCGTGGCCAACGACGCCACGGTCAAGGGCGGCACTTACTACCCCGAAACCGTGAAAAAGCACCTGCGTGCGCAGGAAGTTGCGCGCGAGAACCGCCTGCCCTGTCTGTATCTGGTGGACTCGGGCGGCGCCTTCCTGCCCCGCCAGGACGAAGTCTTCCCCGATCGCGAACACTTCGGCCGGATTTTCTTCAACCAGGCGACGCTTTCCAGCATGGGGATCCCGCAACTCGCGGTGGTGATGGGTTCGTGCACGGCAGGTGGGGCCTACGTGCCCGCGATGTCGGATGAATCGGTGATCGTGCGCAATCAGGGCACCATCTTCCTGGGCGGCCCCCCGCTCGTAAAAGCCGCCACCGGCGAGGTGGTCAGCGCGGAGGATCTGGGCGGCGCGGATGTTCACTCACGACGCTCGGGGGTCACCGACCACTATGCGCGCAATGACGCCCACGCCCTCGAAATCGCACGGCGCATGGTCTCCAACCTCAATCACCGCAAGACCTTGCCCGTCAGCACGCGGCCAGTCGAAGCGCCGCTCCATTCGCCGACCGAACTCTACGGCGTGGTGCCGACAGATCTGCGCAAGCCCTACGATGTGCGCGAGGTGATTGCCCGCATCGTCGACGGTAGCCGTTTCGATGAGTTCAAGGCCCTGTATGGCACGACCCTGGTAACGGGCTTTGCGCACTTGTACGGCTACCCTGTCGGCATCATTGCCAACAACGGCATTCTTTTCTCCGAATCGGCGGTGAAGGGCGCGCACTTCATTGAATTGTGCTGCCAGCGCGGGATTCCCCTTATCTTCCTGCAGAACATCACCGGCTTCATGGTGGGTTCGAAGTATGAAGCCGGCGGCATTGCCAAGGACGGAGCCAAACTCGTGACCGCGGTGGCTTGCGCGCAGGTGCCCAAGTTGACAGTCATCATCGGGGGCAGTTTTGGTGCCGGGAACTACGGCATGTGCGGACGCGCCTACAGCCCGCGCTTCCTCTGGACCTGGCCGAACGCCCGAATCTCCGTGATGGGAGGCGAACAGGCAGCGGCAGTGCTTGCGCAGGTGCGTCGCGATAATTTCGACGCACAGGGCAAGACCTGGAGCCCGGAGGAGGAAGAACAATTCAAAGCC
>JBIKOF010000015.1:0-10725 GCA_044358205.1 Gammaproteobacteria bacterium
CTGGCCACTCACCAGCTGGCTCGTGACACGGTACACAACCCAAGGGGCCCTGATCGTTTTCGCCGTTCTGCATCTCTGCCTCTGTCTGCCGCTTTACCTCGTCGCCCTTCCTCCTCCGCGTGACCGAACACCCATTGCTCATCAGGCTGGGAGCCCCAGCCGGCTGCCGGGAACTCGATCTCGCCGGTTTCTCGCGCTGGCAAGCGCGTTTTCACTCGCCGCCTTCGCCGTGTCGGTGGTTTCTGTCCACCTCATCACGCTCCTCGTCGCAGGAGGACTGGCGGACGCGCAGGCGGTGCTGGTGGGTGCGCTATTCGGGCCCATGCAGGTCGTGGCGCGCATCGTCGAGTATCTGTCCGCGCCGAGGGTCTGCGCGCTCACTGTCGGATCCGTGTCTTTTGCGTTGCTGTGTACTGCGCTGCTGATACTCGGGCAGTCTGGTGCTGCACTTTTTTGGCCGGTGCTTTTTGCCCTGTGCTATGGGGCAGGGAACGGCATCATGACCATCGCCCGCGGCACGGTCCCGGCACAGCTCTTTGCGGATGAACCCGGCTTCGGAAAATTGCTAGGCCAGCTTGCATTGCCGGCTTTCGTGGCCAAAGCCATGGCTCCGTTTCTGTTTTCGCTGTTACTCGTTGAAGTCCCGCGCGCATTGGCGCTCGGCATGCTTTTCGGCGTTGGACTCTGTGCCTGGGCCGCGTACGAACTGGCGCGGCGGATTTAGGGCCGCGGCGTGGGCTGCGCTCCGGCCGTCGCCGGGTTGCGGGGGTGGGGCACGGAAACTACAATGCACCATACTGAAGCGTATGGGGATGGCTTCACGGGGTGGGGGTGCGGACGAGCAGGCGATAAAGTCTTTCGGCCATTTCCTCGCGGTCCGGCGGAGCCGGGGCGAGTGAAGTGGTGTACTCCCCCACCTGATAAAAATAGAGGGTGCGTGCGCGGAGGGAGGCTTCCAGCGCATCGAAGCCAGCGGCCAGAAACATTTCGGCGAGGTAGGACACCCGCAACTGATCGACTTCGGCCACGGCACGCGCAGCTTGTTTATTGAAACGCGCGAATTCCCGCATGGCGATGTCGTGATTCGAGTCCTCCGTGTGCTGGGTGAACGTGATGACAGCGCGGATGATGCCCTGCGGGTCGGCATGGGAGTGGGTCAAGCCCGAGATGAAACGGAGCTGGTTCTCTCGCCACCACTCAACCATGGATCGGAGAAGGTCGTCGCGATTGCGGAAATGCCAGTAGAAACTGCCCTTTGTCAGTTTCAGTTTGCGGGCGATGACCTCGATTTTGACTTGGGAAATGCCGTGGGCAAAAAGGATATCCAGCGCCTTTTTCAACCAGGCATCGCGGTCGAGGGTTTTCTTGGCGGGCCGCGGTTTAGCGGCACGCGAGGTCGGGAGCGTCATGACCCGATTATATGTAATGCAGGGACCGGTTTTGCAAAGCCCGGTGGACTGAAAAAGTCCGAGATTTCTTCACACGTATGACCTGATGCGCGTCCTTGTCGCGCTCCTTCTCTGGGTCCTTGGCCCCGGGGCGACGCGCAAGTGTCGCCCCGACACTTTCCCCTTCCCTATGGTGCTCAGAACCTACTGCTGGATGCGCAGGTTTGAGAACGGGCTCATCGTGCCTATCACCGAACATCGCGACGCCGAACTGATTACGCGCGCTTTCGGCTGAACAGGTCCTCAGTTCGCAGGCAGCAGCAGCGGAAGAAATTCCCGCATATCACTCACCAGCGCGTCAGGCGCGTGGGCAGACAGATCGGCACCTGCCGGGTAACCGTAAGCGACGCAGAAGATGCGCATGCCCGCCGCGCGGGCAGCGCCAAGGTCGGCGAGGGAGTCACCCACCATGACACAGTCGGTGACTTCCACTCCGCAGCGATGTGCCGCCTCCAGCAAGGGACCGGGATCCGGCTTCTTCCGCGGCAGGGTATCGCCGCTGACGGTCACCCGAAAATGGCGTGCGAGGTTTAGCGCCTCCAGAAGTGGCAGGGTGAAACGTGCCGGTTTGTTGGTCACGCATCCAAGCAGAATACCGGCTTCCTCCAACTGCGCGAGCGTTTCCAGCACCCCCGGGAAAACCCGGGTCCGGTCGCTGAGGCACCGGGCATAGTGAGTCTGGAAAGCCCGGTACGTTGCGGCATGAAGCGTGTCGGGTGCTTCTCCGTCACGGTCACCCGTGAGGCAGCGATGAATGAGCTTTTCCGCGCCATTACCCACATAGGTGCGGATTTCAGCCTCGCTGCGAGTAGCAGCACCTACTTCCCGAAGGGCCAGATTTGCGGCGTGCGCAATGTCCGGTGCGCTGTCGACCAGTGTCCCGTCGAGATCGAAAAGAACGAGCGCGGTTCTCGTCATGCGGCAGGGGCGGCGGCGGCAATTTCCCGGCGCATGGCAGAGATGATCCCTGCATAGTCCGGCTTGCCGAAAATCGCAGACCCGGCGACGAAAGTATCGGCGCCAGCCGCGGCGATGTCGCGGATATTCTCGACCTTCACCCCGCCGTCGATCTCGAGGCGAACCGGGCGCCCACTCTCGTCTATCATCCGGCGCGCTTCCCTGAGTTTGGCGAGGCTTGAGGGAATGAACGATTGCCCCCCGAAACCGGGATTGACCGACATCAGCAAAACCATGTCGAGCTTGTCCCACACATGTCTCAACACATCCAGCGGTGTCGCTGGGTTGAACACCAGCCCGGCCTTGCAACCGCCATCGCGAATGAGCCCCAGACTGCGGTCGATGTGGCGGCTCGCCTCCGGATGAAACGTGATCCAGGATGCACCCGCCGCGATGAATTCCGAAATCAGCGCATCGACTGGCTCAACCATCAGATGCACATCGATAGGTGCGGTGACCCCATGTTTGCGCAGCGCTGCGCAGACCATCGGACCGATGGTGAGGTTGGGGACATAGTGGTTGTCCATGACGTCAAAATGGATGAGGTCGGCACCGGCTTCGACCACCGCATCTACTTCTGCCCCCAGACGCGCAAAATCAGCCGAAAGTATGGACGGGGCAATGAAGGCGGGCAGCATGAGGGATCCTTCCGGACAAAAACTGGAGTTCACTCTAAAGCAAAGATTCTGCCTGCGCAGCATCGATTGTCGGCGCGTTCTCAGGGCCCGCGACCGCGCTGTCGAGCTGCCTTGCGAGTGCCCAGTCGATATGTTCGCGGACCAGCGTGGACGCCAGTTCTCGCGCCGAGATCAGGGCCTCGCGAATTCTCACGGAGGCCGGGGCATTACCCATGGCCACCGCCAGATTGCGCCGCCACTGTTCGAAGCTGATCCGCCGAATGGCACTGCCCTCGGTCCGCGCGAGGAAGGTGGCCTCATCCCAATGCCACAAATCCACTAAATCGCCGCTGTCGAGTCCATGGCGAACGGTAAAGTCCGCATCCATGCTCAAGGACGCATGCCGATTCCAGGGGCAGACGAGCTGGCAATCATCACAGCCGTAGATCCGGTTGCCCAGCAGCGCCCGCATATCCAAAGGGATCGCATCCTTGCTCTCGATGGTGAGGTAGGAAATACAGCGCCGCGCATCCAATGTGAACGGGGCGACGATGGCGCCTGTCGGGCATGCAGAGATGCACGCCGCACAAGTGCCGCAGGAGTTGCCCGGATCCGGTGTATCGGCCGGTAGCCGAAGATCGGTGTAGATCTCGCCCAGAAAAAACCAGGAGCCGCGTCGACGGTGAATCAGGTTGGTGTGTTTGCCAATGAAGCCGAGTCCGGCATTGCGGGCGAGTGCTTTTTCAAGCACCGGTGCGCTGTCGCTGAAAACCCGATGGCCGAACGGACCAATCCGGGTTTCGAGCCAGCGCGCCAGCGAACGGAGCCGGCCGCGCACGACCTTGTGATAGTCACGGCCTAGTGCATACCGCGAAACATAGGCCAGGCTTCCATCGGCCAGCACCGCTTCCATGGCTCGCGCATCAGCGGGCAGATAATCGAGTGCGACACAGATGACACTGAGGGTGCCGGGCACGAGCGCATCAGGCCGGCTGCGTTTTACGCCATGGCGCGCCATCCACGCCATGTCGCCGTGATACTCGCGGGCGAGCCACGCCTCGAGCAGGGCTTCGTCCTCGGTCAGTCGTGTGTGGGTCACGCCAGCTGCGCTGAAGCCTAGCGCCAGCGCTTCAGCGCGGATGGCCTCGACGAGGGTGGCTGGGTCCTCCGCCGCGCGCGTCGAAGCCCGAGCGGCGTCAGACATTCCCGTCGGCAGATGGGCTGATTCCCGTGCGTGCCTTCACGGCTTGCCACAATGCGAGGAATGCCCGCGCGCCAGGACTCGCCGCGGCAAATACATGCAGCGGCGCGCGCTGTTCGCCCATGCGTTCGACTTGACTGGTGTAGGGAATGAAAGAACGCAGCACTTCGGGGTGTTGGGCAGCGAATTCGCTCACTAATGTGCACTGGAGCTGCCGGCGGCGATCGACCATCGAGAAGAACGGGAGCAAACGCCCCGCTAAATCACCATCCTTGGCGGCATAGATCTGTAGCTGTTCGTAGGCACGAATCGACAGAGGTGTAGGAATCACCGGCACCAGCAACCAATCTGCGACCCCGAATACATTTTCCGAAGCCAGCGAGAGACTCGGTGCGCAGTCGATGATGACCAGGTCGAACTGCTCGGAGAGCGGCGCCAGCAGCTTGCCAAGGCGCGCCGTGGGTTTGCGAAATTCGCCCAGCGCGAGATCGAGGTGCCGGTATCCCAGTGAGGCCGGCAGCAGGTGCAGGCGGGGGTAGGCGGTCTCCGTCACGGCGGGGGCCAGCCCACGCTTACGGTCCAATAGGTCGCTCAGTGAATCTTCGGGAGTGGGCTGGGCGCCAAGATAAAAGCTTGCTGCGCCCTGTGGGTCCAGGTCCCAGACCAGTGTGCGCATGCCCTCATGGCTCGCAAGCCACGCAAGATTGACAGCGCTGGCTGTTTTTCCAACGCCACCCTTGATGTTGTAGGTCGCGAGAATGCGCACGACTCAGAGCTGCTGGACAGCGTAATCGGCGAGGCGTGAGCGTTCGCCACGCATCAGGGTGATATGTCCGCCGTGTGACCAGTCCTTGAAGCGATCGACAATGTAAGTGAGACCGGAGGTGGTCTCGCTGAGGTAGGGCGTATCGATCTGGGCGATATTGCCGCAGCAGACGATTTTGGTCCCCACCCCCGCGCGGGTTATGAGGGTGCGCATCTGTTTGGCGGTGAGATTCTGCGCCTCATCGATGATGAGATAGCGATTGAAAAATGTGCGTCCGCGCATGAAATTCATGGAGCGGATCTTCACCCGCGTCTGCAGCAGATCGGCAGTGGCCGCGCGACCCCATTCGCCCCCCTCCTGGGTTTCAGCGAGTACTTCGAGGTTATCCATCAGCGCGCCCATCCAGGGATTCATCTTTTCTTCCTCCGTTCCCGGGAGGAAACCAATGTCTTCGCCAAGCGGTACGGTTTCGCGCGTCACGATGACTTCGCGATAGAGGCGATTATCCAGCGTCTGCGCCAATCCCGCGGCCAGCGCCAGCAACGTCTTGCCGGTTCCGGCTGCGCCGAGCAGGGTAACGAAGTCGATCTCCGGGTCCATCAGCAGGTTCATCGCAAAACTCTGCTCACGATTCCGCGCGGTCATGCCCCACACTGCGTGGCGTGTCTGGCGGTAGTCGCGCGCTCGCTCTAGAACGACCTTGCCATTCTCGATGCGGCGGGAGACCAGCTCCAAGTCGTCTTCACCAGGTCCATGCAGGAATTCGTTGGGATAAAAATGCTCGAAACGATCTACCGGCACCGAATAGAAGGTTCGTCCCGTTTCTTGCCAGCACTTGAGATCGGCGCCCTGCGCGTCCCAGAAACCGCTCGGGAGTTCCCGCATGCCTGTATAAAGAAGCGCGACGTCATCGAGCACCCGGTCGTTGTAGTAGTCCTCGGCGGAAATCCCGATGACCCGCGCCTTGATGCGCAGATTGATGTCCTTGGACACCAGGGTGACATCCATACCCGGATTCTGGCCGAGCAGTGAGCGGGTCGTTTCGAGGATGTTGTTATCGGGGGTTTTCCCCGGCAACACCACGCTGGCGCCTGCCGGCAGCAGGCTGGTCTGCAGCAGCAGTCGACCTGAAGGAGGTTGCAGGGTTGTGGCGACCATAGGGCTCGGCAGCGGGAGCCCTGCCTCGATTGCAGTACGGTCTGCGTCGCCGATGAGGCCGTCAAGGAAGCGGCTCACCTGACGGGCGTTGCGTGCAACTTCGGAGACGCCCTTTTTCGCCGCGTCGAGCTCCTCCAGCACCATCATCGGGAGGTAGAGATCGTGTTCCTTGAAACGGAACAGCGCGGTCGGGTCGTGCAGAAGAACGTTGGTGTCGAGAACGAAGAGTCGCTTGCCGGTCTTGGGGGCGCTGGCCATGTGGCGCGCTATTTCACCGGTTCCATGATGGCGTCGAGATTGAGGTGATCACAGAAATCCATGAACTCACCTCGCAGACCGGCAATGGAGAGATCGGTCGGCACGCTAATCGTCATGTGCAATGAGAACATAGGGGTGCCGGTATGTGCTGCCGCATAGGTGCCGGAGTACATGTCTTCGACGCCGATATCCCGCTGAGTAAAGAACTGAGCGATTTCATGCACGATGCCGGGCCGGTCGGCCGCAACCACCTCGATGGCATACGGCATCATGTTGGTGTGACGCTTGCGGGGTTCCGCGCGCTGCGACAGTGTCTTTACCTGCAGCTGGTTCTCGAGCCGCGGCAACATGGACTCGATTTTGGCAATCGCATCCCAGGTGCCGGTGAGCAGGATAAGCAGCGACAGGCGATCCCCGAGCACGGTCATGCGGCTGTCGCCGATGCTGCAGCCGCAGTCCCGGACAGCCTTGGTGAATTGCTCGACGAGCCCGACCCGATTGACCCCCATCAGGGTGATCGCGATCGAGTTGTGGCTGATCTCGGGCGGGGACTTGGGGTGAGACGTCTTCATGCGGAGCAGCAATTCTGCCCGTGATGGGCATTCCTCCGCAAGCATTCGAAGGGGGCGGACCCACGGTCACGCACGCTGCGCGCGGACAGCCTGTATTGAGTCGACCGGTGGGGAAGGCTACCATGCCGGACCGTTTTTCCGGGGTCATGGCATGGGGCAATTCCGCGGCAGCATGGTGGCAATCATCACGCCCATGAAGGGTGGGGTTACGCCCGATGCCGCCATCGACTGGGAACGTTATGCGGCCCTGATCGAGTTCCATATCGCCGAGGGTACCGATGCAATCATTGCGGTGGGCACCACCGGTGAGTCTGCCACCCTCAACGAGGCCGAGCACTGCGAGGTCATACGTCGCACGGTGCAGTGGGCTGGCGGACGCGTACCCGTGATTGCCGGAACCGGGGCCAATTCCACCACGGAGGCCATCGCGCTCACGGCGGCCGCGCGCGACGCGGGCGCTGATGCTTGCCTGCTCGTGACGCCCTATTACAACAAGCCCACCCAGGAAGGTCTCTACCTGCATTACAAGGCGGTGGCGGAGGCGGTGGCGATTCCGCAGATCCTCTATAACGTGCCCGGACGGACTGCCTGCGACATGAGTGTCGACACGATTGCACGGCTGTCCCGCGTGCCCAACATCATTGGCGTGAAGGAAGCCACCGGCGACGTTGCCCGTGCCGCCCAGCTGCGCCAGACCTGCGCGGCGGGCTTCATGCTCGTCAGCGGAGACGATGCAACGGCCCGCGAATTCATGCTGGCGGGCGGAGACGGCGTCATTTCCGTGACGGCCAACGTGGCGCCTCGCGCCATGCACGAATTGTGTCAGGCTGCGCTCGCCGGCAAGGGCGATGCGGCGCTGGCGATAGATGAAAAACTCGCCCCCCTCCATCGCGACCTGTTCTGCGAATCGAACCCGATTCCGGTGAAATGGGCCCTGCAGGCGATGGGGCTGGTGGAGGAGGGTATACGGCTGCCGCTCACCTGGCTTACGCCAGCAGGGCAGCAAAAAGTCGGCGCGGCCCTGCGGCACGCGGGGATTCCCATTCAAGCCTGACCGCTCGTCCCGGGCCTTCCCGGGCGATGGCTGGACGTTTCGAGGTTGACACCATGACGGTTCGCGTTCTGACCCTGGCATTCACGACGGCTGCATTGCTCGCGGGCTGCAGCAAGCTCGTTCCCAAGCTCGATGAAGTATTGCCCGACAACCGGGTCGAGTATCGCAAGAGCAAGACCATGCCGGACCTCGAGGTCCCGCCTGAGCTGACCACGGATGCCATTCGTGATCGCATGGCAATTCCCGAAGGTGGTGATACAGCCACCTACTCGACGTATCAGGAGCGCGTCGCGGAACGCAAGAAACAGCAGGAGCTGGAGCGCTCCGCTAATGAAGCTGTCCGCGTGCTCGACAATGAGCATCTGCTGGCCGTGTCTGGGGCGATTCCCCAAATCTGGCCCCAGCTCGTCGGGTTGATGCAGGGGCAGCTCGGTTATGAGCTGGAACTCAACGACGAAGAACTCGGCATTATCGAGACGGTGTGGATTGAGAACGAGGAAGCCCTGCGCCGCGAAAAGTTCAAGATTTTCGCCGAGCCGGGCGAAGAAGCCGGGACCACGGTGCTTTATATCTCGAACCGCGCCGAGGAACTTACCCAGCAATCCGGCGAAATGGTCTGGGTGGCAACCACCCGCGATGTAGAACGCGAGAAGATTCTCGTCGCCCGGGTCCGCGAGGCGCTGGGAATGGGTGAGGGCCAGACCGCGCCTGCGCCCGCCGACACACCTGTTGCGCAGGCATACCCGCTCGAGGGCGAGGCGGCAACGGCGGCGGCCGAGACTTCGACCGCGACGGATGAAGCGACGGCTGATATCGACCCTGGCGAAGGTAAGGCCAGTCTGGTCAGTGCTGGCGCTGGCAAGGTCTATCTGTCGGTGCAGGAAGGTTTCACGGCCGCTTGGCGCAGTACCGGGGATGCCCTCGAACGTGCTGGCTATGACGTTGATCAGGCAGACAAGGATCGCGGTATCTATTACATCCGGGTGCCGGCGCGTGAGGGCGAAGCCGCCAAGCGCGGTGTCATGGCTAAACTCAAGTTCTGGGATAACGAAGAATCTCACGAATTGCAGGTCAACCTGACCGGCGTCGGTGAAAAGACCGAACTGGTGGTGCTCGACAAGGAGGGGCGTTGGGAGACCGGCAACGTGGCTGAGCGGGTGTTGCAACGCCTGGCTCGTGAGATGAATCGCGCCGCAAACTGATGGGGTCTCCGGACCCGATCCTGCGCTGCGCGCTCATCGGTAGCGGAAGCGCGGGCAACGCCACACTGGTTAAAGCCGGTAACACCACGGTGCTCGTCGACTGCGGATACTCCATTCGCAGCTTTGAGGAACGAGCGGCGGCGCTCGCCTTTGACCCCGCCGCCCTCACCGCCATTCTGGTCACCCATGAACACGACGATCACGTCGGCGGCGTGGACGCGCTGTCGCGCCGCTATGGTGTCCCCGTGTACGCGACGCGAGGCACGCGCGTTGCAAACGAGGTCCGTGTTGGCCCGCTGCCCGATTGGCAGGAAATCTCTTCCCACGCACCCTGCCGTCTGGGAGACCTCGAGGTCGTGCCCGTTCCCGTACCCCACGACGCGCGCGAACCTAGCCAGTTTGTTTTCGCGGCAGGTGCCGCCAGACTCGGTATCCTCACCGATATCGGCAGCCTCACTCCGCATGTCATCCGGCAGTACCGAACTTGCGACGCGATGGTGCTGGAGTTCAACCACGAACCCGCACTCCTGCAGAAGTCGGCTTACCCCTCACGCCTGAAGAAGCGCATCGGGGGTGACTATGGACATCTCAGTAACGCGCAGTCGCGCGCCCTGCTAAGGGCTATCGGTGGGCAACGTCTGCGGCATGTAGTAGCGGCGCATCTCAGCGAAAGAACCAACCATCCCGATCTCGTGGTGCAGGCGCTCGAAGCCGCAGTGAGTGAGGATGGCCTGCCGATCTCCTTCGCGATCGCCGCCCAACACGAGGTACGGCCGTGGTTCGAAGTGATCCCGGGCGCGGAAATCAGCGCCGGGTGTGGCGCACCAGCCGCTGACGCTTCTGGACCTGGCGCCGGGTGAGCACGTTTTTCCTGCCCTCGTAGGGATTTTCGCCAAATTTAAATTCAATCCTTACCGGCGTCCCGACCAGCTTCAAGGCATGGCGAAAGAAGTTGGCAAGATAGCGTCGATAGCTGTCCGGGACTTCGTCGGTCTGACTCCCGTGGATGACGATGGTCGGCGGATTCTTGCCGCCGAAGTGTGCATAGCGCATCTTGATGCGCCGTCCACGTACGAGCGGCGGGTTGTGGCGCTCCAGCGCCTGTTCGAGCAAGTCAGTCAGGAGACGGGTTGGCACATCGATATGCGCCGAGCGCCAAGCCTCGTCGATGGCATCGAACAGATCGCCAACAGCAGTCCCATGTAGCGCGGAAATGAAATGCGTGGTTGCGAAGTCGACGAACTCCAACCGGCGATCGAGTTGGCGTTTCATGTCTTCACGCACTTCCGGCGTAAGACCGTCCCATTTGTTGACGGCAACTACCAGTGAGCGGCCGCATTCAACCACAGAGCCGAGTACGGTCAGATCCTGCTCGGTGACGCCATCTCGTGCATCGAGTACCACGACCACCACTTCGGCCAGATCGATGGCCTGCAGCGACTTGATCGCACTGAATTTCTCGACGACGTCGCTTACCCGGCTGCGTCGGCGC
>JBIKOF010000354.1:0-3114 GCA_044358205.1 Gammaproteobacteria bacterium
GGCGCGTCTGGCGACAGATCCACAATCCGCCGAAAACCGACGCAGCGCCATGAATGCGGTGAACCCGCGCTACGTATTGCGCAACTATCTCGCCCAACTCGCCATCGACGACGCTGAACAGGGCGACACCCGTCGGCTGCTGGAGTTACTCGAGACCTTACGCAAGCCCTGCACGGAGCAAACGGGCAAGGAGCATTTGGCGGCCAAGCGGCCGGATTGGGCGCGTCAGCGCGCGGGCTGCTCCATGCTGTCGTGCAGCTCCTGAATTATCGCGACTGACCGGGGGACTGCTGCCGGATCTGCGCTGCCGCAGCGAGCCAAGGCTGCATCGCGGTGGGCCACGTGGGTGCCACCACCGGCACCGCTTGCGCGGCGGCCTCCCCGGCCGACGCCACCAGCGTTTCCTTCACATATTCGGCGAAGACATCCACGCCGTCACCGCGCGCGATCAGCGCCGCCATCTGGTTGGTATCCGCATTCCACACCAGTCCCGCGCCTTTGGCGACGTCGGGAATCGGCGTGCTGCGGGACACGACGAAGAACAACGGCCCCTCCTGCTGCAACTGATTGGCTGTCCTCAACAGTTGCATGGCGGTGCCGTAGTCATCGCCAAGAAGTGCGGTCATTCGGCCCTTGAACATGGGCTGATTCCAGAGCTCGAGGGTTCCCGGGTCGAGACCCACCATCGGCTTGAGCAAGGCCCACATCAGCTGTCCCTGCGGAGACATCATCAGGACGGGCGCTGCACAGGCGCCCAACAGGAGCGCGAAAACAAGGCCCATCGCGCGATGGGAAATGGTGCGGACTCGCTTCGACATCAAAATCTCCGGGGATCAGGCGCTCGGGCGCGGTGTGAATGGGTGGGCCTCGCCCGATGACAGGGCCGGACCACGGTTGGCGCTCCCGGCGCTTGCCGTACAATGCGCGCCCTGAAGCCATCATGCCAGAGACTCCCATGCGTACGAGACGTTCGCTCTCCCTCTCCGTTCTCGCAGGCCTTTTACCCGCAGCTGCCAGCGCGGCCGAGCCGGTCAATGAGTCCTACACCGTCACCGCGACGCGGGTCGAACGCGATCTGCTCCGCACGCCGATGGCCATCTCCGTGGTGGAAAAGGATTCCATCCAGCGTAACCAGTTACTAGCCCTCGACGAGTCGCTCAATCGCGTGCCCGGCGTCTTTTTCCAGAATCGCTACAACTTCGCTCAGGATTTGCGCGTGTCAATCCGCGGATTTGGCGCACGGGCGCAGTTCGGGATCCGAGGCATCAAGATTTACGTCGACGGCATTCCCTCGACACTCCCCGATGGTCAGGGAGGGGTCGACGACATCGACCTCGGGTCTGCAAGCCGCATTGAAGTGCTGCGCGGGCCGGCGGCGGCCATGTACGGCGCGGCAGCTGGCGGCGTCATCAACATCTATACCGAGGACGGTCCGGACAAGCCGTTTGCGGAAACCGGCTTGAGCCTGGGTGAGTTCGATTTCAGCCGCTATTACGCCAAGACCGGGGGACAGATCGGCAACCTCAATTATCTGGTCAACGCGTCCCACCTTGCGATGGACGGATATCGCCGACACTCTGAAGTGGAGCACTCCCTCATCAACAGCAAGTTCCGCTATACCTTTCTCGACGGATCCGAGCTGACTGCGGTGGTCAACGCTGTCGACTCCCCGGAAGCAGACGATCCGGGCGGACTGACTGCGGCGCAAGTGCCGCTAGACCGCAAGGCGGCCGCTGCCAACAACCTGCGCTTTGATTCAGGCGAAGCGCTCGAACAACAGAAAGCGGGCTTCCTCTACACGCGCGATTTCGGGGATCACCACCACTTGCAGTTGCGCAACTATTACGTCTGGCGCGATTTCTACAACAACCTCGCCATTGGCGTGCCCTTCGCGGCCGATGACGGCATCGTGGCCTTCGACCGCTTTGTATTGGGCGGTGGCGCCCAGTACTCCTACGACGCCGACTTACTTGGGCATGCGAACCGACTCACCATCGGCTTCGACATCGATGCCCAGAACGACGATCGTCAACGCTTCAAGAATGTGGGCGGCGTGCAGGGCGCGCTGAGCTTCGATCAGCTCGAGCAGGCCGATACCCGGGGCGTCTATTTCCAGAATGAATTCAGCCTGACCTCGCAAGTCGACTTCCTGCTGGGCGGCCGCTACGACTCGGTCGAGCTTCAGGTGGACGACCGCTTTCTGGGCAATGGCGACCAGAGCGACAGTCTCGACTACGACGAATTCAACCCTATGGTCGGCATCGTCTACAGCCCATGGCGCGCGCTCAATCTCTACGCGAACTACGGTTCATCGTTTGAGACTCCAAGCTTTACCGAACTCGCCAACGTGTCCCGCGGCGGAACGCTCGGGGGCTTTGGGAATGTGTCGG
Organism: Gammaproteobacteria bacterium; assembly: GCA_044358205.1. Lineage (GTDB taxonomy): Bacteria > Pseudomonadota > Gammaproteobacteria > CAIKBL01. The sequence continues at coordinate 2,391 of JBIKOF010000354.1, forward strand.
CCCAACACGCCAAGAGTTATGAAGTGGGGGCCAAGGGCAACGTGGCTGCGCGGATTACCTACGACGTCGCGGTCTACTACACCGACGTGCAGGACGAGATCGTGAACGTCCAAAACAACGGCGGGCGGACCTTCTTCCAGAATGCCGATACCGATCGCATCGGGACCGAAGCCGGCGTGCAGATCGAAGTCTTCGAGGGACTGAACCTCGCGATGACCTACACCTACGCCGATTTCACGTTCGATCGCTTCTTCAGCACGCCCACCATCGAAGGGAATCGACTGCCCGGCCAGCCTGAGCACCAGTTCTACGGAGAGGTGGCCTACACCCATACTTCGGGCTTCTACACCGTGTTCGACATGCTGTTTGTGGACGAACTGTTCGCCGACAACACCAACCGCGCGGTGAACGACAGCTACAAGGTGGCCAACCTGCGTTTTGGACGTCGCTTCGAATTCGGCCCCTGGCAGGTATCCCCCTCTTTCGGCATCAATAATCTCTTTGCCGAGGAATACAACCAGAATGTCGTTCTGAATGCGACCGGCGACCGTTTCTACGAGCCGGCGCCCGATCAGAACGTGTACGGTGGGGTAAGCGTGCGATATACCTTCTAGCACCCCAACGCGACCTTCACAACGCGGACGCGGCGGTTGCGTGAGTGCCCGCTGCTACGCGGTCCCGTGAACAGCCAGGAAGTTTCGATCAGCGCGCAAGCAGCGCCTCG
>JBIKOF010000355.1:0-3113 GCA_044358205.1 Gammaproteobacteria bacterium
GATCACCCGGGGCGACGGGGCCCTGGGTTTATTCGAGTTTTTGCCGGCGTCCCTCGCAGTCCCGCGAGCAACTGTTCCACCAAGATGCCTTAAGATTCAGGCGCGATTCTCGCGTTGCCTGCCGAGCCCTTCGCCTAAATTCAAGCGCTGTCCGTCAATCAGGGCGTTCCATTGGATGAAATCGCGCTGGAAGAGGAGGATCACGGTGGAGCCCATATTGAAGCGCCCCAGCTCCTGGCCACGCGCCAGCGCGACGCCGTCGCCAAGCAGGAACCGCCGCAGACTGTGCGCCCGGTAAGCCGGGTGCAGATCGCAGAATTTAAGTTCCATGCTTCCAACGAGCATGGCACCCACCATTACCAGCGCGAATTCCTTGCCGTCGTCGGTCAGGCAACGCAGGACCACGCGCTCGTTGCGGGCGAAGAGTCGGGGCACGGTTCGCGCTGTACGCGCATTCACTGAAAAAAGCCGGCCGGGAATGTAGAGGACTTCCATCACCCGGCAGTCCACTGGGCTGTGCACGCGATGATAGTTGTGGGGTGCAAGGTAAATCGTGATGAAATCCCCATCGCGAAAGGGGAGTGCGGCAGGACCGTCTAGCCCGAGCAGCGTCTCCACGCTGAAGCGATGGCCTTTCGCCTGAATGATCTGTTCACCCGTGAGCCGCCCGTGTCGACTGATTGCGCCATCGGCGGGAGACGCAATGATCTGGGGATCGTTCGGTAGGGGACGCGCGCCTTCCCGCAGGGCGCGGGTGAAGAAGGCATTGAGGCTCGCATAGGCGCGAGGGTCGGATTGCTCGGCTTCGTCGAGCACGATGGGATAGTGTCGGCAAAGCAGCGCGATCAGCCGCTGTACGAGCCAGGGGCGACGCGAGCGTGCCAGACGATACATGAACCGCGAGAGCAGATGCTGGGGCAGCACGTACTGCGGGAACACAGCCAGAGTATCGCGGACGCGCTGCATGGGACTGGCTTCGGTTTCCTGAGGAGTTTGCCTCAAGGGGCCTCCGGCCGGATTTCAAAGTCGACGGAAACCTCGCTGCTCCCGCAGTGGAGCACGATGGGCAGCTTCTGACCTGGGGCGGGGGCTTGTTGCGGCTCATGCAACATCAAGTGCAGCCCACCCGGTGCCAGACTCAAGCTCCCGCCGGGCGGCACCACCAGAGTGGCGTGCGGCACCATTCGCGCCAAGCCATTTTCCAGGCGGCTTTCATGCAGCATCACATGCGCAAACTGCGGACTCTCGGCCCTGTCGATGACCACCGGCGCCGATCCGGAATTGACCAGTTCGGCGAAACCTGCGAGCACGCGTGCGCCGGGTGGTGGCTCACGAATCCACGGCGCTTCCACCGCCAGGCCAGGGCAAGCGGTCGCAGCGAATGGCATCACACCAGGCACCATCGAACCAAGCAGCAGTGGCACCCAGCTTTTGTTCATTGTCCGCCTCCCACCAGGTCGATAATGCGTGCCACGCGTCCTGCAAGCTCTTCCGGCACGTGGGGCGCCGAGAACACCGCGACACGCTCGCGCGCCGGGCCTATCAGAATGAGGGACGCCGTATGGTCTATGGTGTAGTCGCCCGCCGCCAGCTTGACCCGCGCATGGAGAATGCCGAGTTGGGCCGTGAATGCGGCGAGTTCCGCGGCGGGCGCGGTGGCTGCCAGAAAGGACGGGTCGAAGTGTTCGACATAGCGCTGCAGCACCTCCGGTGTATCGCGTTCCGGATCGACCGAGACGAAGAGCACCTGCCCGCGCGATGCGAACTCGGGCGTGCCGGCCAGCCGGCCAGCGACTGCCTTCAGGGTCGTCAGTGTTCCGGGACACACATCCGGACAGTGGGTGAAACCGAAAAAGACGAGCGTCCAGTGACCGTCGAGATTCGTCTCGTCGAAGCGTGCACCCTTTGCATCGATCAAGCTGAAGGCCTCGACCTTCGGTGGGTTGGGCCAGAGCAGGCCCTCGATGTCGGGGGTCGCCGTATTGCGGGGGGTTGGCAATGCCAGATAGACCCCGGCGATGAACGCTGTCACCGCCACCAGAATGACGAGCAGGGTTGGAACGCGGGAGAGGGAGTTCATAGACTCACAGTATAGCGGAGGCCCCCGAACGTGGGGTCAGCCGCGTCGGCGCGCGAGATAGCGTTGCAGCGCCGCGCGTGTCGACGCGTCGTGTTCCTGCACGGATACGCCCTGCGTGATCTCATCCAGCAGCGTTTCGGCCAGCACCTTCCCGAGCTCGACGCCCCACTGGTCGAAGGAGTTGATCTCCCAGATCACGCCTTGGACAAAGATCTTGTGCTCATAGAGCGCGAGTAGCGCCCCCAACGTGTGCGGACTCAGATTGTCCATCAGGAGCAAGGTGCTGGGCTGGTTGCCGGGTGTTGCCCGGTGCATCGGCAAGTCGATACCCGGCACCGCTGACGTCTGGCCATCGAGGCTCGCTGCGCTGCGGCCATTCATCAGCCCTTCGGCCTGAGCCAGGCAATTCGCGACCAGCATGTCGTGATGGCCTTCGGGCGAGCGCGGATTGGTCAACGCAAGAATGAAGTCCACGGGGATCAACCGTGTGCCCTGATGCAACAACTGGAAGAAGGCATGCTGGACATTGGTGCCAATGCCTCCCCAGAGAATTGGCGCGGTATGGCTGTCGACGGCCTCATTATCGAGGCGCACGCGCTTGCCGTTACTTTCCATGTCGAGTTGCTGCAGATACTCGGACAGGTAGCGCAGTCGATCTTCATAAGGCACAACGGCCAGCGTTTCCGCACCCAGGAAGTTGCTGTTCCAGATCCCCACCAGCGCGAGCAGGACTGGCAAATTATCGGGCCAGGCCGCCGTGCGGAAATGTCGATCCATTTCCTCGGCACCCGCCAGCATGTGCTCAAAGCGATCCATCCCAACGGCAATCGCGAGCGGCAGCCCAATGGCAGACCACACTGAATAGCGACCGCCGACCCAATCCCACATCGGCAGAATGTTCTCGGGCGCGATCCCCAGCGCTGCCGCCCGATCCGGCCGCGCGGTGATGGCAATGAAATGCGCGGCGAGATGGCCATCTTCAGCGCCGGCCGCACGCAGCCACGCCTCGGCGGTGTCTGCGTTGCGCATGGTT
>JBIKOF010000017.1:0-10650 GCA_044358205.1 Gammaproteobacteria bacterium
TTTTCCAAAGAGAGACTCGTCAAAAAAATCTAGCAGGTTCGCGCGGGGAAGTAATCCGGCTTGCATGGACTATAGTGCGGGCTCGGTTTCCTGCGGATGAATCTTGCCGATGCTCCACACCCGTCTCACCACCCGCTTCGGTTTGCGCTACCCCATCCTTAACGCCCCTATGGCGCTGATCGCGGGGGGCGCGCTTGCGGGTGCCGTGTCCCGCGCAGGGGGGATGGGACTGATTGGCGGGGGCTATGCGGGAACGTTGGGCGCGGAGCCGGATCTGGCGACGGAATTCGCCCGCGCGGAGGGCGCGCGTGTCGGCATTGGCTTCATCACCTGGACTCTGCATCAGGCCCCGCAAGTGCTCGCCTCGGCATTGGCGTTTCAACCAGCCTGTCTCTTCCTGTCATTTACGGACCCTGCACCATTCGCTGCACAGGTCGCAGCCGCAGGCGTGCCGCTCTTTTGTCAGGTGCAAACCCTGCGCCATGTAGAAGAAGCGGTGGCGGCGGGGGCCAGTGCAGTCGTCGTGCAGGGCACCGAAGCCGGCGGACATGGCGGCGCCCGTGGCCTGATGAGCCTGTTGCCCGAAGCGGCCGACTACCTGGCTGCCCGTGCCCCCGACACCTTGCTGCTGGGCGCCGGAGGCATCGCCGATGGGCGCGGCCTGGCAGCAGCGCTGATGCTGGGCGCTGACGGCGTGGTGGTGGGCACGCGGTTATGGGCGGCGGCCGAGGCGTTGACGCCTCAGCCCATGGTCGACCGCGCGCTCCTGGCCACCGGCGATGCAACGGTTCGCACGCGCGCCCTCGATGCCCTGCGCGGGGTGGAATGGCCAACCGAGTTTTCGTTCCGCGTGATGCGCAATCCGCTTACCGACACTTGGGCCGCCCGCGAGGCCGATGCCTTCGCCGCGCGGGGCAGCCTGCGTGAAGTCTGGCAGGATGCACGAGCCCGCGGGGACCTCGATGTCATTCCGCCCGTCGCCGGTGAGGCCATCGGCCTCATTCACGCGCGGGAAGCGGCGTCCGTACTGGTGGCGCGCATGGGTGACGAAGCCGCGCGACTTCTGGGACGCGCCGCCTGAACTGGACGGCGCGGCCAGACGGACGCACCGCTCACAAACCCCGGTTCAGGCGGTGTGGGCTCGAACGAAGCCGCCGATGCGGTCTATGGCTTCCTGACCCTTCTCAAGCATGGGGGCGAAGAGATGCCAAACGTGGATCATCTCGTCCCATACTTCGAGGGTGTGGTTGACCCCGGCGGCCTTCAGCAAGGGCTCGAGGCGCGTGGTGTCGTCGAGCAGCGTCTCTGCGTCGCCCACCTGCACGAGTAGTGGCGGGAGACCCCTGAAATCGCCGTGCAGCGGGGAAGCCAGCGGGCTTTTCGGATCTGCGCCCTGCAGGTAGGTCGCGGCGATCTGGGCGAGGCCTGGTTTCTGCACCATCGGATCGACTGCAGCGCGGGTAACCATGGACGCACCCGTACCCTCCATGTCGGTCCAGGGCGAAATCGGCACGGCACAGGCCGGCAGCGCCACGCCTTCGTCGCGCAGTTTCATCAGCATCGCAAGGGTGAGGCCGCCGCCGGCCGAGTCTCCGGAAACGGCAATCCGCCCTGCAGAAATGCCCTGTGCCAGCAACCAGCGATAGGCGGTCACGGCGTCCTCTACCGGTGCTGGAAACGGATGTTCAGGCGCCAGCCGGTAATCAAGCCCGAGTACCCGCCCACCCGTAGCGCGGGCAATGCGTTCGAGCAGCGGTCGGTGCGAGGTGGTCGATCCGAAGACATAGCCGCCGCCATGCAGGTACAGGGTGACCTGCGAAGCGTCGGCGCCAGTCATTTCAACCCACACCGCTGGCACCCCTCCGGCATCGACCGAGGTGCACTGCGCGCCCGGTAGACTGGGGGTCATCGATCCCATGGCGTCCATCCCCGCACGCATCTGCTCGAGCGTTGCATCGGGGCGCAGGATCGGGTTTGCAATCAATGCCTGACGGATAGCGTCGAGTTGGGCGTTGGCCATGGGATCTCTCGTCTGTTGAAGGTTCAGGGATGATTCGACGGCCGCGCGGTCAGTCGACGATAGCGGCCAGGACCAGGCCCTGCAGGGCTCCAATCCGCTCGAAGTGGTAGCTGTCTTCCATCAGACCAGAGGACAGGAAAGAGAAGGTGAGGTCGCGCACCGGGTCGATGGTAAAGCCCGTGGAGCCGGCGCCGAAGCCACCGAAGGTACGGGGCGAATTCATGGGACTGAAGAGCCCCGGTAGATTGCCCTCCCCCCGCATGAAAAACCCGCAGCCGATGTTGGCCGGATATTCGATCCAGTTGCGGACCCCGATCCACATATCGAACAGCACATTGCGTAAGTCGCCCGTGTGGTTGCGGGTACAGAACTCCAGCATGGCGGGTGAGAGGATGCGGTGACCGTCCAGCTCTCCACCCCGGCGCAGCATTTCAGCAAAGCGGTGCACGTCCTGAACGGTTGTCACGCAACCGCCGCCCGGGATCTCGCAGCCTGGAGTCGCGAGGAGGGTTCCCAATCCTTCCACAGCAGCCGGAGGGAGCAGCGCCGGCAGGTCGTCATACGCCACACGCACTGGACAGAGGCGCTTGGCGAGGTCCGCGCGTGCACCCAGTGCCGTGTCGCGCATGCCGAGCGGCTCGAACAGATCTTCCCTGAGCATCTGGGCGTAGGACCGTCCGCGCCCATCGGCGCGTAGGCACAGCGCCGCAATGATCGAGTGCCCGAGCAGGATGGAGTAATTCACCCTTTCTCCGGGTTGCGATTCCAGCGGCAGGGTGCAGGCATAGCCCACCAGCTTTTCGATGTTGGTGAGGATCTCGGGCGGTACCGGTGGAATGGCCGACATGATGCCGCTGGTATGGGTGAGCAAATGATAGAGATTGACGCGCTCCTTACCCAGCGTGCCGAATCCCGGAATGAGCTCTGCCACGGGCGCGTGGAGCTTGAGCAACCCGCGCTCGACCAGCGATAGCGCCAGCACATTGGTGAACTGCTTGGCCACCGACATCGTGGCAAACACCGAATCCGGCTTGAGCGCCTTCTTCGCTGCGCGGTCGGCGTAGCCTTCGCACAGGTCGAGCGCGACATGGCCACGTCGACTCACCATCAGGCGCACGCCGTGGCAACGCCCGGCATCGATGTCCGCTTTCACCGCGTCGCGGACCCGCGCAAGACGTCCGGTATCAAACCCCAGTTTGTTCACTGCGCTGCCCGCGCGTGCGCCCGTTGCCTTGCGTGTTGCCATGTTTCCCCCGATTTGAGTGACCGAAACCGCGCTCAGGCGGCTTGGGCTTGAAGCATGGCGACGAATTCGCCAATGGTGGCAGCGTTGAGAACCTTGCCGGACTTGTCGAGCACCTCAAACAGCCGGCCATCCGGGGCATGTGTGCTGAAGAGCATCATCAGGCCCTCGGGACCCGCACGCTCCATATGGGTTTCGCCATCGGGCACCGCACCGACGAAGCCGGCCCGCCGCACCTTGTTGACCGTTTCAAAGCCTTTGGTCTCAGTGACGTGCTGCTCGCCCTGAATGACCGCAGCCGCCGTGTTGCCAAGGTGCCGGTGATAATGACAGAACGCATTCGGCGACCAGCGCGCGAGGTAGTCGATGCGATTGGCCGCCACGTCGGCAGCGATGATGGCAATCCCATAGTCGATGGTGTAGTCAAACTTTGGCGTCCCCGTAAACTGCAGCCAGCGGAGCTTGGCAGGGTCAACGCCAGCAGGAAGTTCGGTAATCAGTTCGGCGGTAATCGACACGGCGTTGCTCCTCGCATGGATGTCGCTTTGAAGGTGCCGGAAGCCTAGCGCAGGCTCGAGGCCTTTGGAAACCCGTCCGTCCGTTGTTTACTGCCAGGCAAAAGCAGGTTGATCGAAGTGCGATACGCGGGTGTCCCGCCCCAGCACACAAACTTCCCGGAACTGAAAGAGGATGGCCGCGGTGGGGGCGGCAATCCAGTCGTCCCCCACCGGCATGCGCAGCACGGGTCGTTCGGGCTCCGGGCCTGCATCGAGCAGTGGCGCGTCCTCGCGCAACAGTTCGCGCACCGGAATGCGATGCAGCGATGCGACCTCATCCTCGTTGATCGTGACCTGCGGTTTGACGCCCGCCCAAATCACCACAGGCGTCATTACAAAACCCGAGCGCGTGACGAAATCATCCAATCGCCCAAGCACTGCGGAGTCCGGCAGTACGAGGCCGATTTCCTCTCGCATCTCGCGCAGCGCTGTCTCCTCCGGCGTTTCGCCGGCATCCACCCGACCACCCGGAAACGCCCATTGCCCTGCGTGATTGCGTAGACGGGCCGAGCGGCGCGTGAGCAAAAGCGCGGCATCTGGCTGCCATTCGCGATGGCTTGGCATGCCCGAGAGCTCGGCGCCGTGTCCCTCATCGGCGATGGCGAGGGCCACCGCTGCAGGTCGTCCTGCGCCGTCCGCGCTGGTTCGCTCAAAGCAAGAAAGACGCGCGCGAACTGCCGCCAGAAAACGGTCATCGCAATGGAGCGGAGACACGCGCGAGCTCAGCGTGCTGTACCGCGCGCACGCGCCGCCGCCTCGCGCGCCGCCCGAACTTTTTGATTGGTCTGATTGAACAGCAGGGCGCGACGGGCAGATTCCTGCTCGGGGGTCAGCGGTCGCTCGAACCAATCTCGATGCAGGTTGCGCCCCGTCTGCACGGCAGGTCGAGCACCAACAGCATCGATCCAGCGCTGAAGGTGCGGAAAATTCTCGGCCACTGGGGTTTCGAACAACCGCCCGATGAGGATGGCCCAAGGCCATGACGCCATGTCCGCAATGCTGTACTCAGCGCCCGCCAGCCACGCGTTGACCGACAACTGTGCATCCATCACCCCGCACAAGCGGTCCACCTCCCCCATGAAGCGGCGCGTGCCGTAGGCCAGTTCGGCAGGATCGTCCACCAGATTCTTCGCGTAGTTCCGGAAGTGATTGGCGTTGCCCATCATGGGACCGAGGTTCGCCATCTGCCAGTACACCCACTGCAGCACCGTGTAGCGCGCGGCGCCGTGTGCGGGCAGAAAGCGGCCGGTCTTGTCGGCGAGATATTCCAGAATGGCACCCGACTCGAACAGGGCCAACGGCGCGCCACCCCCCGTCGGCGCCTGATCGACGATGGCTGGCATGCGATTGTTGGGACTGATCCGCAGGAACTCGGGTTGGAACTGGTCGCCCGCGCCGATATCGACCTCGTGTACGCGGTAAGGGAGCCCGCACTCCTCCAGCATGATGGAGACTTTCCAGCCATTCGGTGTAGGCCAGTAGTAGAGATCGATCATGAATGTTCTCCGCCCATTACACGTGCAGCTGCATGCCATCGAAAGCGACTTCCCACCCGGCAGCCGCAACCGCCGCGCGCTCGGGTGTGTCGCGGATAAGAATGGGATTGGTGGTGTTGATATGGATGAACACCTTGCGCGCCACCCCAAGTTCCGCGAAAGCGGCCAGCGTGCCGTCGTCCCCAGTGACGCTCATATGGCCCATGCGCTTGCCGGTCTTCACGCCCACCCCGTCACGAATCATTTCGTCATCGACAAAGAGGGTGCCATCGAAGAATACGAGTGGCGCGCCCCGGAGTCGCGCGGCCAGTGCGGGCGTCATGGCGGCACAGCCCGGAATGTAGAAAAAGCAGGTGCGTCCACCCTGTTTAACTTCAAGTGCGACGGTGTCTTCATCAACACTGCCGAAGTTGTCACCCTTGAAGGCGGTTTCCAGCCACAGCGCAACCTTGCCGGGCACGGCGAAGGGGATGACCTCAAAACCCAGCGGATCCCCACCGGGGGCGGTGACGGCAAGCGGTGCATCGAGTGTCATCGGCAAGCGTGCAACGAACTGTGGATTGAGCACGTTGAAGATGGAATTCTCGGCGAGCACCTTGTGCACGCGCGGTGTGGCGAACAGATTGAAGGCCTGCGACTCACGCAAGGTCAGCAGCCCTGTGACGTGATCCACATCGGCATTGGTGAGCACCACGGCCTTGATCGGGCTCGCGCGTAGCGCCCCCGAGGGATGCAGGATAGGGTTATCGTTCATCTGCTGACGAAGATCGGGAGAGGCGTTGAACAGCGCCCAGCGTTCACCATCGGCAGACACCGCAAGCGACGACTGGGTGAGCATGGGAGCTGCCGGGTCCCCGGCGCGTGCGCGCCGACTATTGGGGTGGTTACAGTTCCACTGCGGGAAGCCACCGCCAGCGGCGGCGCCAAGCACCGTGATATGCATTCAACTCTCCTTGGCTGCAGGGGAACGCGGGCGCGCCGTTCCCGAGGTGTTGCGTCCCACCCAGCGGGAACCCTCGCGCAGGGTCTCTTTCTTCCAGAACGGGGCTTCAGACTTCAGGTCTTCCATGATGTGACGGCACGCCTCGAAGGCCTCAGCGCGGTGGGCGGACCACACGGCGACCAGCACGATGGGATCTCCCGGTGCAATGTCGCCCACCCGATGGATGACGAGCGATGCCTGAAGCGCCCAGCGCGCGTGCGCGGATTCGCAGATCCGTAGCAAGTGCCGCTCGGTCATGCCGGGGTAATGCTCAAGATACATGCCGAGCACGGTGTCCCCTTCGTTCAGATCGCGCATGGTGCCTACGAAGGTGGCCGTCGCACCGAAGGCGCCGGCACTTGCAAAAGTTTCGCGCTCGTAATGACGCAGTTCCTCGTAGGGGTCGAAGGCCGTTGCCTTCAGCAGCACGCGCATCTCAGCCCCCAGTGACCGGCGGAAAGAACGCCACTTCATCGCCCTCGGCGAGCGGCGTGTCCAGCGGGCGATAGTCGAGATTGATGGCCGCAAGGGTGCGTGGCGGGACCGCCGAACGGCCCACTGCCTGCAACCAGGCATCACGCGCGGTGGCCCCGACCGGCAGGATGCAGGTCTTCTCACGCCAGCCTTCGGTCTCGGCGAGGCTCGCGAACAGACGAACGATTACGGTGGGCATCGCGTGGGCTGCCTCCGGCGCGCGGGGTGAGTTAGAGTGGCCCGAGTGTACCCCAAGCCCTTTGCCGCGAGCGACGACACCATGTCCGGACTGACCCACTTCGACGCCCATGGCCACGCCCATATGGTGGACGTTGGCGACAAGGCCATCACCCAGCGCCTGGCCGTTGCCGAAGGCAGGATCCACATGCAGGCCGACACGCTCTCACTGATCGAGGCCGGCGGACATCGCAAGGGCGATGTCATCGGCATCGCGCGACTGGCTGGCATCATGGCAGCGAAGAAAACCGCGGACCTCGTTCCGCTCTGCCACCCTCTCGCACTGACCCGGGTGGCGGTGGAGTTCGACTTCGAGCGAAATTCACCCGCGGTGCACTGTGTGGCGACTGTCGAGACCCGAGGCCAGACGGGCGTGGAGATGGAAGCCCTGACCGCCGTGCAAATCGCACTGCTCACCGTCTACGACATGTGCAAGGCCGTCGATCGCGGCATGAACATGACCGACATCCGTCTACTGGAGAAGCACGGCGGCAAGTCGGGGGACTGGGTCGCAGGCGCCCCTGCCCCCGAGCGCGCATAGTTACACGCGGGGCAACGCCCCCCGTGTGCGCATTTCCTCGAACAGTGCCGCGAGCCAGTGCTGCCCGAATTCGCCGTTCATGTGCTTCACATCGATATCTGCGTGAGGTCTGCCCGAGAAGAAATCCCCAACATCGAGTCTCGTTGAGCCCTTGCTAAACATCCGATCGGTATGCCAAGCGTCCACTATCGTCACCGCGGGTTGCGTAACAACCGCAGCATTTTCCGCCGCGAGTGATTGATTCAACCATGCGATGGCCAGACGATAATCCATGCAGTTTTTGCCCTCATCCGCGCTCGGTTCAAGTTGCGCGTAGAGCGGATTGTGCCCGACGAAAACTGGTTTCGAGGATCCCGCCCGAATCTGGCGCAGCAGGCGGCGCGAAAGTGATTGCTCGAATACGTCAAGGCTGATCTGACGCCTCACGGCCGCGGAATAGCAAGCGTGAAGCGGCGGCAGCGTGAACGAAAGCCCGTACAGCACGAAGGCATCGTAGTCGCCTAAATTTACAGAGCCATCGCCTCCACTCGTGTGCGCAAGCACCTTAGCCAGCTCGTCAAAGCCCGGCACGAGGCGATCGCCCTGCAGTTCCAATCCCTGCAGTCCATCACCCCGGCTGGCGAAGAAGACCAAATCAATACCTGCCCAGTGCGGCTGGAGGATGTCCCAGGCGGTCTTCAAACTGGAGACATGGCTGTTTCCCAGCACGCAGAGCTTCATCTCACCGACTCGCTTCCCGCGGCCCAAAGGCTTCCAGCAATTCTTCCTCACACACCGCGTCGGCTTGCGAAGGCATCGCGTCCGAATGGGATTGAGCGCGAACCCGCGGTGTGTTTTCCACATTTGCAACCGGCACCTCGGCAGCCCGTCCAAGGTCGGTAAAGAACTGGTTCATCACATGCGCCACGCCTGCGGGCGTGACGTTACGTTGATTGGGTTCGAAAAAAGTCCCGCGAAACGGCGGCGCATTGATGATTTCGTAGGACGGGAAGTAGTCGACGAACCGGAACTGGCTTTTCAACGAACCCGCTACCGCCCTCAAAATGGATTTGGATTCCATTGTCGCGACCAGCACATGGTTGCCGGACAGGGTCGCTGTAAGGGGTACCGGAGACACCGTGAGCAGAATTTTCAGTCCGGGATTGCGCGCACGCATCGCGTGGATAGCCGCGAGGAGCGCCGTGCGGACCTGCCCATAGTCCTGGTTCACGAACCGATGCTTCTCAGCCTCGTAGACGCCGGCCACGGTCCCTGGACACATCGGATATTCAACCCCGGTCTCGGCGTGGAACCAGCTCTCCGTCAGACCCAGCGTAAAAATGAGCACCCGCGAGCGGGTAACTGCCGTGCGCAGCGCCGCAAGCGTCATGCTCCTGGACTGCAGCACTTCTTCCCGGCTTTCAAAGCCGTCCGGTTCGATGTTGGGCCGGAAGGGGTCAAAGAAGCGGCCGTCGCACTCCCAGACCTCATCAGAGACAGGTTCGGTCTCCATCGCCCAGGCCAGCCACTGGCGGAGCAGTGAGGGGGTGTAGATGTTGCCGGTACGCGCCGTGAAAATGCCGTAATTGAATTTGCGCGCGCTCTCTGCGCTCAGTCCGTAAGGTGCCCTCTCCGCGATGAACCAGTTGAATCCTCGCGCCTTCAAGGATTGCCCCATGTGCTGTGCAAAGCAGGATCCGAAAGTCGAAATCGGCATGCGTGGCAGGATGGGAAACTTCGGCTCCCACAGGGTACCGATATCGAAGAAGCTGCGGCGGGCAACCGCCGTGGACCAGAAGTGGCGCTCCGGGAGGCTGGCGTAAGGATGCACTCGCATCACTCCTTGGGGACTACCCCTCAATCGTACTTGAGATACTTGAAGCGCGGGTCTTCGGGAGTCCCCTCCAATGCACCCTGTTCGTCGAGTGCGGGCTGCCATAGCACGACGTCCTCGATTTTGCGCGCAAGCTCGAAGTCCTTGTCGGTGATGCCCTTGGCGGCGTGGTTCTGCAGCTTCACGGTAACGAAGGCATACGAGACGTTGAGATCCGGATGGTGCCACGCGGCCTCGGCGAGATGTCCGACGGTATTCACGACCATCAACGTCCCCTTCCAGCCTGACGTCTTGTACGTGCGGCGTATCCAGCCTTCCTTCAAGCTCCAGCGCGGGAGATGTTCGGCGAGATACTGCTCGACTTCGTTATCGGGATAGACCTTCTCGGATTTGCGTTCACGCCAGGCCATGGGCTGCTCCTTCGTCGACTCGGGTTTCTGATGATGCCGTGAGGCGCCCGCGGATGTCGCGCAGGGCCTGAGGGTCAAGTGCGTCGGTACGCGAGCCCGTGCAGAGTGCGCCGCGAAACCCAAGGTAATCCGGGGCGAGCGCCGCCAGCGTCGGGATGTCCTCAGCCCGCAGGCTGCCGGCCAACCCCACGATGAGCCCTTTCGCTCTGGCCGCGCAGACGAACTCCCGCAACCGTTCCAGTGAGAGATGCCGCGTGAGACTTCCCGCTGCTTTGTCGGCCGTATCGAGCATCACGCCGGCGAGCCCAAGATCGGCGAGACGCGCAATTCCCGTGGCGTCCAGCGGATCCTCCGCAAAGTTCACCGCGATGAGACGCGGGCCACAGCCGACGGCCTGACGCAGCACCGCACAGAACGCGTCATCGAGACACCGGCTAAAGAGACCAAACTTGACCCACGGCACGCCCGCTGCCGCGTGTGCGGCCACACGTTGCGGAATCTCGTGCGGCGTATCCCAGCAGTCACCTGTGGTTGCGCTCACCGGGAGTCGCGCCGAAAACTCTGCCACCACAGCGCGGACCACCGCAGGATCTGGCGCGCCCAGCGCACCCTCGCGCGGCTCCTTCAAATCGAGCCAATCGCAGCCCTCGGTCACCGCGAGGCGGGCCTCGACCAGCGAGCGGACGCTGGCAAGTAGCGCCGGCATCAGGCCGCCTGCCCACAATGACGCGGATGCGCAGCTACAGCATCCGCCAGCCAGCCCCAGGCTTCTCGCTCAGCAGGACCTGCGGTCTTTTCGATGGCGCGTGCGAGTCCGGTCATGGCTTCACGTACCTCCTCCGGCGGGAGCCAGTCGAGCCGGGAGACCAGGATGGCA
>JBIKOF010000356.1:0-3090 GCA_044358205.1 Gammaproteobacteria bacterium
GGACTTCATGGGCTTCAAGGTTATAGATGAGGCGCAACTCGCCACGCTGGAACGCGATCTGAAAGCCTACGGTTGCTCGACCGAGCGGATCCCTGCGGGCGAACTGCGCCACTGCGGGGAACGCGTGAGGTTCAAATTGCCCACCGGGCACACGCTTGAGCTGTATGCGCGCAAGGATGTGATGGGCAACGGTCTGGGGCGACTAAATCCGAATCCCTGGCCCGAGGGGCTACGGGGAATGCAGGCGCGGCGCTTCGATCACTGCCTTTTGTATGGCCAGGATATCGATGCCGCCGTCGAGCTTTTGCGCACGGTGCTTCGCTTCGACTTGACCGAGCGCATCATCGATGGCGAGCTGATGATCGCGGCTTTCCTTTCGTGTTCGAACAAGGCGCACGACATCGCCTTTGTTCGCCACGCAGAGAACAACAAGTTTCACCACGCATCGTTTCTTCTGGGTACCTGGGAGGAAGTGCTGCGCGCCGCCGATATCATCTCGATGCACGACATGTCACTGGATCTGGGGCCCACCCGTCACGGAATTACCCGCGGCCAGACCATCTATTTCTTCGATCCCTCCGGCAATCGTAACGAAGTCTTCTGCGGTGATTACACCTGGTATCCGGACCATGAGCCCATCACCTGGACGGCCGACCAGATTGGTCGGGCCATCTTCTATCACGATCGTCGATTGAACGAACGCTTCCTCGGCGTGGTGACCTAGCGTGGTAGCCTGATCCCCAGCGGCCTGATCGATTCAGGATGCTGCCGGGGTTTCCGCGGCAGCCGTCAGGCAGGCTTCGAGGATTTCCTGATTGCCGATCTGGTTTGCCAGCAGAAGCACTAGCCGCGACATCAGATGCAGGCTGGCTTCTTCGGTAAGTCCCTCGTGCACGGCCGCCAGACGCGCGTAGAACGCGTCCGGGTTCGGGATAGTGAGCGTCGTCTTCATGCTCAGGGGTTGGCGAGCGAGCGCCACATTTCAGCGTCGCGCTCGGCGGTCCAGATGCGTGGGTCTACCAGTCCGCCCGCTTCATCGAAAGCGCGGGTGACATCGAAGGGCAGGCAGTGGTCAAAAATGACCCAGTGGCCAAATTCCGGTTTCAGCCGGGCGTAGGTTTCATTGTAGGCCTCCTGCAGTGACTTGCCGGCTGCGCGCGCCGCACGCACGGACTCAAAGAGGGTCTTGATGAACGCGCGTGTGCCGCGCAAAGACTCGGCCACCTCTGCCGGTGTGGTGAGGGCATTGCCGCGTCCGGGGACCAGCGCGGCGGGGTCCAAGGCTGCAATGCGGTCGAGCGTGGCGGGCCAGTCCGTGAGGTAGGCATCGCCCGTGTAGGGTGTCGCGCCAAATTCGACCAGATCGCCACTGAACAACACGCGTTCTTTCGGCATCCAGGCCACCGTATCTCCCTTGGTGTGGCCACGTCCCAGTTGCAGTAGCTGCACTTCGGTCTTGCCCAGCCATACGGTCATCGCGTCGCGAAACACGATATTCGGCCAGGTCAGACCCGGGATTGAATCGACTGCCTGAAACAACCGCGGAAAGCGCTCGTATTCGCTCTGGTAATCCTGCTGCCCGCGCTCGACGATAAGGTCACGCGTATCCTGGCTGGCGATGATGTTGCTGGCCCCGTAGCCGCTGGCGCCCAGAACGCGCACGGCGTGATAGTGCGTCAAGACGACATGCTGGATGGGCTTATCGGTGACCGTGCGGATTTTGGCGATGACGTCCTGCGCCATCACGGGTGTGGCCTGTGCATCGAGCACCATGACACTGTCGTCGCCGATGATGACGCCGGTATTCGGATCCCCCTCTGCCGTGTAGGCATAGGCGTTATCAGCCAGACGGGTGAAGCTGACAGTTTTGGGCGCGAGATCGCCGCGTGAGGCAAAGGCTTTGGTCATGGTGTGCTTCCTGAATAGGGCAGGGAGGATGATGGATTCGTGAGTGCCAGACTGCGGCGCCATGCTGCGTGCAGTTGTGGGGCTGTCGCTTGCCGGTAACGCGCGGCGACATGCTGATCCGGGCGGATGAGGTAGATCGCTGAGCCGCCTCCGGCGTAGCGCTCGGCTAGACGGCCGTCGGGGTCGTCAAAATGCGTACCGGCAACCAGCGCCTTCACGCCCGGCGGCAGCGGCTCCGGAATTTCGGCGTTCACACACAGGCAGGTGAAGTGGGGTCCGAGTAGCGACAGCAGCCAGCCCGCTTGCTGCTGGATGCGGATGGGCGCATCCAGTGCCACCTCGCCCGGTCGCGGTCCGGGTATTTCGTCCATTCCGGTATCCGGAGTGATTCCCCGAGCGCCGCTGAGACTACATGGCGTAGAAAGCCGCCCGCTGTTGATGAGGCCGCGCGCAAAAGGGTAATCAGTGGCCAGTGAGAGCACCGCCGCCTGTAATGCGCGAGCACCCACTGAGTGTGGTGTCATGAAGTCTGTTGCGCGCGAGGAATTGAGGAGATTTTCATCCGCCCCGTGACACCGTTCTTCATCGTAAGCATCGAGCAATGAGGCAGATGATTCTCCGCGCACCACGCGCGCAAGCCGCCAACCGAGGCTGTCTGCATCCTGCAGTCCACCGTTGGCTCCCCGCGCACCGAACGGCGACACGAGGTGAGCCGCGTCGCCAGCGAAAATCACCGGGCCGTGCACGAAACGCTCCATGCGTCGACACTGGAAGGTGTAAAGGCTCACCCATTCGTACTCGAAGGGCGTGTCAGGTCCGAGCATGGCCCTTACCCGACGGTCGACTTCGAGTTCGCTTACGGCCGCCTCCCGGTCGATGTCCCACCCAAGCTGAAAGTCGAGGCGCCACAACCCTTCCGGCTGTTGATGCATCAGCGCGGTCCGGCCATCGTTGAACGGTGCATTGAAATAGAACCTGCGTTCGGCGGGGAAGGGCACGTCGACCCTCACATCCGCGATAAGAAAATTGTCCTCGAAAGTCCGACCTGCAAAGTCCAGTCGCAGGAGATCGCGCACCGTGCTGCGATGACCATCCGCCGCCACCACGTAGCGTGCATGCAAATGATAAGAACCCTCGGGGGATCCAACCTCGAGCATCACACCATCCGACTGCACAGAGAGC
>JBIKOF010000358.1:0-3089 GCA_044358205.1 Gammaproteobacteria bacterium
CCTGCGCGAGGATGTGACTGCACATGTAGAACGCCAAATCGCGCTGCTGACCAGCCGGGCGGGTACTCGTCTACGCGAGGAAATCCTGCGCGATATCCCGCTCTCGCGCGCGGAACACAGTGACTTCGAGGTCATGCAGCGGTTGGTGCGCAAGCTGGCACGACGTCTGGTGTCGCTGCATTCGCGCAGGCGCAAGCTAGCCGACCGGGGCCAACTGGACGTACGCAGCACCCTGCGGCGTAACCTCGCGCACGACGGTCTGTTGTTCGACGTGGTGTGGCGGAAGCGTCGAATCGATCGCCCGCGCATCGTTGCGGTTTGCGATGTGTCGGGATCTGTGGCGAATTCAGCGCGCTTTCTGTTGCTCTTCCTCTACAGCATGCGCGAAGTCTTGCCCGATGTCCGGGCTTTCGTTTTTTCGTCGATGCTCGCCGAGATCACAGACCTTTTTGCGAGCCTGCCGGTGGAAGAAGCAGTGGCGACCGCCCTGCGTCGGCACGGATTTGGCTCGACCGACTATGGCCGCGCATTTGGCGAACTCCGCGAACAGCTGCTGCCCAGGCTGGACCATCGAACCACGGTACTGATCCTCGGCGATGGCCGCTCCAACTACGGCGATCCCGGGCATCGCGACCTGCACCTCATCCAGAACCGCGCCGGCCGAGTGCTGTGGATCAACCCCGAACCCCGCGCCTTCTGGAACAGCGGAGATTCCGAAATGCGGCGTCTCGGCGCTGCCTGCGACCGCGTGGAATCCTGCCGCTCGATTCGTCAGCTCGAGCGGCTGGTCAACGATTTGGTGCGAAGCGGCGGCTGAGCTTCAGTTCACCATCCGTTGCTTGCCTTCCCAGTAGGGGAGCCGCAACTCGCGACGCAGAACCTTGCCGGAAGGATTGCGGGGAAGCGCAGCGATAAAGTCGACGGTTCGCGGGGTCTTGTACCCGGCAATCCGTTCCCGGGTGTAGGCGATGATCTCTTCCGGGCTCGCCGTTGCGCCTGGCTTCAGCACCACGATGGCCTTGACTGCCTCGCCCCATTTTTCATCGGGCACACCGATCACGGCCACATCGGCGACAGCGGGGTGACCGAACACCGCATTCTCGACTTCAGCCGGATAGATGTTCTCCCCGCCCGAGACAATCATGTCTTTCAGGCGATCGTGAATGAACAGGTATCCATCGGCATCGAAGTAGCCGGCATCACCTGTGTAGAACCAGGCATCGCGGATAGCATCGGCGGTAGCCTCGCTGCGATTCCAGTAACCCTTCATGACCACGCCGCTACGGATCACGATCTCGCCCACCTCGCCTGCGGGCAGCGCATTGCCCGCGGTATCGATGACACGGATTTCGATGCCGGGCCAAGGTAAGCCGCAGGATCTCAACTTGCCGCGTTCGGGTTCGTGGGCTTCCGGCGGTAGATAGGTGCCCGCGCCGGTCGTCTCCGTCAGTCCATAAAGCTGGATGAAGGGGCACTTGAGCACAGCCTGCCCTTTGCGGAGCAGGTCTTCTGCAATGGGTGATGCGCCATAGGAAAAGCGCTTTACGGTAGAAAAGTCGGTACTTGCCGCGCGCGGATGCTGCAGCATGAACAGGAGTACCGCCGGCACCACAAACAGGTGCTTTACCCGGTAGCGCGGAATGAGCTCGAGAATACGCCCCGGGTCGACATCCCGCATGACGATTCCAGTCCCGCCCTGAGCCAGCGACAGCAGGCCGATATTGGTCCCTGCCACATGGAACACGGGCATGCAGACGAGGCCTGTATCTCCGGGCTCGGCGTCCATGAGACCCGTCTCCGCGGCTGCGTTGAAGAGGGTCAGGTAATTCCCATGCGTGAGCTGCACGCCCTTCGGGTGTCCCGTAGTGCCGCTGGTGTAGAGCTGCAGCATGTCGTCATCGCGCTCGATGGCGAGCATCGGGTCGACTGCATGCTGGCGATCACGCCAGACTTCAAAAGATTCCGTTCCCGGGGCTCCCCCTTCCATCATCACCACGCTGCGCAGGCATGGGCAGCCAGCCCGCAGATCCGGAACGAGGTCCCGGTACTCTGGCCCGAGGAAAATTACCTCGCAGCCGGCGTCGTTGATGATCCAGCACATCTCTGGCAGCGCAAGCCGCCAGTTCACGCCCACCAGCACCACCCGCGCCTTGATGGCCCCAAACAGGAGTTCGAAGTAATGGTCGGAGTTACGTCCAAGATAGGCTATGCGCGACTGGGGCACGCAGGCAGCTGAAAGCAGGCCCTGCGCCACCTGGTTGGCATGGCGATCAAAATCTTCGTAGGTAGTCTCCCGCTCTTCAAAGACCTGCGCGATTGTTGCAGGCCGCTCTCGCGCGTGAATGCGTGGGATGTCAGCTAGCGTGTGTCCGTCACCCAGATAGAACATCGTCGATCCTCCCCTGCTTTTAGTGCAACGGTATCACGGAGTGCCGACGCCGGCGCCTTGCGCTCGCACCCAGTTGGCAGCTGCGTGTCCTGCGTGGCGTCCCGTGGCAAGGCAGGCCGAGAGCAGGTATCCACCCGTTGGGGCATCCCAATCGAGCATTTCCCCCGCGATGAAAAGGCCCGGGTGGGCGAGCGCCATCAAATCGGGGCTGAGGCCCGCAAAAGCCACGCCACCCGCCGTGCTGATGGCTTCCGCGAGCGGACGCATGCCCTTCACCTCCACGGACAGTGCCTTAATCGCCGCCGCAAGCGTGTCCGGCGCCTCCGGCAGGCTGCGCCCCAGACATTCGTATAGAAGGCCGATCCGAGCCGGGCAGAGATGCGCCTTGCGCCGGAGGTGCTCGGACCAGGTGCGTTGGCCCCGTGGAATGGCGAGCGCGGCCGAAAGCGCTGCCGTCGACACGCCAGGTAGAAGATCGATCGTTACCGCTGCCTTTCCGTGTGCCAGCAGGTCGCTGCGCAGCGCCCGACCCAGCGCGTAAATGACCCCGCCCTCGAGTCCACTGCTGGTGATAATGCACTCGCCCAGCGCCGATGCGCCGCTTGCAGTTCGCAGGCTGACGCGTTTCAGGGGCGTCCCCGCATGTCGACTGCTGAAATGGGTGCTCCAGCCGCATTCCACGCCCGCATTCGCCGGCGCC
>JBIKOF010000357.1:0-3089 GCA_044358205.1 Gammaproteobacteria bacterium
CTCATGCAGCAAAAGTCGAACGGCATAACGGCTGTCCCTGCACTTGGCTATCAGATGATCTGTAGTGATCTTCCCCGTGCCGATAGCCTCCTTTGCCGAGACTACCGAATGGGGGCGCCCTGGCTCCACATGAGCAAGCTCAGTATTTTCCGACCGGATAAAATCACCGAAACAAACTTCGAGCCCGGACGTCATCGCGCACACCCAGTGGGAGAAGTCGTACTTCCTGCCCGCGACGATGTTGTAAACCTGCACTACAAGTACCTCGGACTCACGCACACGCATGCACGACACCGGGCTGCGGACCTGCGGCTTGGCGCAACAGATAGAGCCAAGACCTGGGGCCACAAATACGCTTGGTCGGAGGCGGAGCTGGGAGCAGACTTCGCCAAGTTTCAGGCGGCTGCGGTCGATGTGGGTGGCATTGACCACCATAGCGTTCATCCGGAGCCGCGCTGGTGGCGCCCCCAGAGACCATGACAGGTGTATCAGAAAGCCGTCGCCCCGCTGCGACCGCACACCGTCAGGGACACCGCAGATTTCAACTGGCCTGGATGCGGAGAGCCCTAGTTTCCGCAGCCGCGATGGACGCACGGTTGCGGACCATTTGGATGACATGTTTGGCTTCGAATCAGGGAACCGCAGTATTCCTGTCCGGGACTTGGAGGAATGGCCTTGAGCGATGACGGCCAGCCAACCGGCATACCGCCCGGAACTTCGGACCCCCGCACCATTGAAGCCCTCAAACGTGCGCTGGCCTTGCATCAGCAGGGGGAGCTAGACCGTGCCGAACCGCTTTACCACGTGCTGCTTGGCAAACATCCCGATGCAGCCCAGTTACTCGGCGCGTTATGGCTACAGCAAGACAAAACCCGCGAGGCCGCCGACCTCCTGGAGGAGACCCTGCAAACTCGGCCGAATGAGGCCGCAGGGCGCAATCTCATCATTGCCTGCAAACGGCTGAATCAGCCACAACGGGGACTGGAGGCATGCACGCGCCTGCTTATCGACAAGCCAGATGATGTATGGCTGAACCATAACGCGGCACTGTTTGCGTGGGATCTTCAGGCGTGGGAGCACAGCCTGGTTTACTTTCGGCGAGCCATCGAGACGGCGCCAGACCGTGCCGACCTGATGTCCAATATCGGGGCTGTCCTGCAGAAGCTCGCTCGACTCGAGGAGGCCAACGGCTGGTTGGCAAAAAGCCTGAGCCTGGAACCCGCCCGGATAGACGCTTGGATGAATCTTGCCGTGGTTCAATCCGAACAGCATCAGTTCGCGCTGGCGCAAGCCAGTTATGAACGCATCCTCGCCATCGATCCCACGGCAGCACGCGCCCGGGCCGGCTTGGGCGAGGTGGCCATTTTGCGCCGGGATTACGCCGGCGCGGCGCAACACTTTCAGCAAGCGTTAGAGATCGCCCCCGACCTGGTGGATGCATTGTATGGCTTAGGGATGGCCGCCGTGGGTTTGCGGCAACCGGAACTTGCACGAGATTCCTTTGTGCGATGCCATTCTTTGGCGCCGGAGCATAAGCAGGTTGCTGGCCACGCATTGCACGCCAAGATGCTCTGTGCCGATTGGCAAGATCTAAAACCGATGCAAGCCGCGATGGAGCAATCCCTACGCCGCGGGTCTCTATGTGTAGACCCGTTTGTACTGATGACCGTGTGTGAAGACGAAGCCTTGCTCCAGGCGGGGACGGAGCGGTACATCGCCCAGTTCCACCCGGCGGCACGGCCCATTACGCGCCCTGCCCGCCGCACGCCGCGCACGCGCATCCGGGTCGGATATGTCTCGGGTGAATTCCGCCAGCACGCCACGTCCATCCTGATGATTGAACTGTGGGAGCAACACCGGCCGCACGTTGATCTCATCGCCTTTGACAATGGACATTCGGACGAAAGCCCAATGCGCGCGCGCATCGAAGCAGCTTTCGACGAAATCGTTCCTATCCGCTCTCTCAACGATGACGCTGCGGCTCGCGCAGTGGTGGAGCGCGATATCGACATCCTGATCAATCTCAATGGCTTTTTCGGTCATGCCCGAACTGGTTTGTTCGCCCGACGCCCAGCGTCCGTGCAGGTCAACTATCTCGGCTTTCCGGGCACTATCGGCGCACCGTATATCGACTACATTTTTGCGGACGCGCGTGTCATACCGCCTGAAAGTGAGCAGTATTTCACCGAGCAGGTGGTCCATGTGGGTACCTGCTACCAACCCCGGGACCAGCGCGCACGGCCAACAGTTCAGGTGGAACGCGGTGAAACCGGATTGCCAGAGGCAGCCTTCGTCTACTGCTGCTTCAACAAGACCTACAAGATCACACCAACGATCTGGTCTGTCTGGATGCGGATTCTGAAACGGGTACCGGACAGCGTTCTGTGGCTGCTGTCCGATGCTGAGCCAACCACGGCGCGACTGAAGGAGGCAGCATCTGCACACGGGGTTTCTCCAGCGCGACTGTTCTTCGCCGAGCGCTGGCCCCATGCACGACATCTGGCACGGCATGCGCTGGCGGATCTGTTCCTCGACACTGTGCCGTGCAACGCCCACACCACCGCCGCCGATGCACTGCTGGCAGGATTGCCGGTATTGACCTGCGAGGGAAAAACTTTTGCGGGTCGCGTGGCAAGCAGCCTTTTACAGCATCACAAGATTAGCCACTGGATAGCGCGCGACATGAGCAGCTACGAGACCCTGGCTATCGAGGCTGCCGGCCGATTGCGCTCGCAACTCACCCAAGATAGGCAGCGCCTCAAGCAGCGCCAATCCGAAGACTACTCGGAATACTTTGCCGCTCTGCGCCGTATTCACGCCATGGGAGCACGGCGTCCATGAGGAAATCCGCTTAACGGATCGGTGACAGAGAAAGCCGCATGAAAGTTCTGCTCTTGGTCATTCATCAGGTTGATAGCCAGTACGACAAAATGTACGAGGTGCAGTCTGCACACTATGCAAGGTACCCGTTCCTCGATACTTACTTCGTGTGTTTTTCAGAAAATCTGGAAGCGCCTTTCTCCATTGAAAAAGACATCATCTTCATCAAGGGAACTGAATCTCAGGTTCCGGGACTCCTGCAGAAGACT
>JBIKOF010000359.1:0-3086 GCA_044358205.1 Gammaproteobacteria bacterium
ACTCGAGCCCAAACTCGTCGGACATGTCCACTTGCCGGTGCAAAGCGGTTCCGACCGTATTCTCTCGGCTATGAAGCGTGGCCATACCGCGCTCGAATACCTTTCGAAGATTCGGCGCCTGCGCCAGGCGCGGCCCGGTATTTCGATTTCCTCGGATTTCATTGTTGGGTTCCCGGGCGAAACCGAAGAGGATTTTGCTGCCACTCTACGGCTCATCGAACAAGCTGACTTCGATCATTCCTTCAGCTTCATCTACAGCCCCCGACCGGGCACTCCCGCCGCCAACCTGCGCGATGAAACGCCATTGGAAGAGAAAAAACGCCGACTCGCAGTACTGCAAGGGCGTCTGGAGGGGCTGGCGCGCGAAAAAAGCGAACGGATGGTCGGAACCCACCAGCGGGTGCTCGTGGTGCACCCCTCCCGTAAGAACGAGAAAGAACTCGCCGCACGCACGGAAAACAATCGGGTTGTGAATTTCGCCGGCCCTGCGGAACTCCTGGGACGTTATGTGGACGTACTGATCACAGAAGCGCTGCCAAACTCCTTGCGCGGCGAATTGCTCAATCCCCCCCAGCAAGCGAGCTGACTTGGACACCGAAAGCCCGACCGAACTGACCCTGGAGCCACTGGAGAACGAACGCCTGGCCAATCTCTGCGGTCAGTTTGATGAGCATCTGCGACTCATCGAACGCAGACTTGGGGTGGAAATCAGCAATCGGGGCAATGTATTCAACCTGGCCGGTAATCGTGCCGCGCGCGATACGGCAGAGCGCATCCTGCGCGAGCTTTACGCCAACACTTCGAGCCAGACCCTGCTACCTGCCGACGTGCATCTCAAGCTGCAGGAGGCGGTGGCAGATACGGGCGAGATGCTGGAGCCGGAAGAGTTTTCGCTGCAGACCCGCCGTATGCTCATCAAGGCGCGGGGCACTAACCAGCGTCAGTACCTGCGCAACATCGAAACCCATGACATCAGCTTCGGGATCGGCCCTGCAGGCACCGGCAAGACTTACCTCGCGGTTGCCGCGGCTGTCGCGGCGCTGGAACGCGATCTCGTACGCCGACTGTGTCTGGTCCGGCCCGCGGTCGAGGCGGGAGAGCGATTAGGTTTTCTCCCCGGGGACATGGCACAGAAAATCGATCCCTACCTGCGTCCGCTCTACGATGCGCTCTACGAGATGCTTGGCTTCGAGCGCGTTGCCAAACTTATAGAACGCAATGTAATTGAAGTGGCCCCGCTCGCCTTCATGCGCGGGCGCACACTGAACGATGCCTTCATCATTCTGGATGAAGCGCAGAACACCACCGTCGAGCAGATGAAGATGTTCCTCACGCGCCTGGGATTTGGTTCACGGGCGGTGATCACCGGCGACATCACACAGGTCGACTTGCCGCGTGGGCGTGACTCCGGGCTTCGTCAGGCCATGGGCATCGTGCGTAATGTGCCGGGGATAAGCTTCACTTTCTTCAAGTCCCAGGATGTGGTGCGGCATGCGTTGGTGGGTCGTATCCTTGATGCCTACGAGGCTTTCGAGAAGCCTCAGGGATGAGCATCCGCATCAGCGTGCAACGCAGCCCCCGGGGTGCGGGGCCACCGCGTACCGCGCTGCTCCGCTGGGTGCGAGCCGCCCTTGCGGGGCGTCGGCAGCAGGCTGAGGTGGTGTTACGCATCGTAGACTCTGCCGAGGGCGCAACGCTAAACGCCACCTGGCGCGGGAAAAAAAATCCCACGAATGTCCTGTCTTTCCCGGTAGGTGATCCCCCGACGGTGGCGCCCGATCTCCTGGGCGACCTCGTTCTGTGCGCGCCGGTCGTGTGCGAAGAGGCGCACATACAGGGGAAAACGGCAGAAGCACACTGGGCTCATCTGGTCATCCATGGGACCCTGCACTTGATTGGCTTCGACCACCAACGCATCAGCGATGCCCGGGTGATGGAATCGCTGGAGCGCGATATCCTGTTCCGGCTCGGCTACCCCGACCCCTATGAGGTGCATGAACCCCAATGAAAAGCGCCAGCGATAAACCTCCCCCCAGTCCGATCCGTCACTGGTGGGAACCCTTCAGAGCGCGCCTCGCCCGCTTTGTGCGACACCACCCCAAGGAACGGGGTGAACTGGTGGAAATGGTGAGGGATGCCGAGGGCGAACACCTCATCGATCCCGACACTGCCGGGATGATGGAAGGAGCGCTCATGGTCTCGGAGCTGAAGGTCCGGGACATCATGGTGCCGCGCTCCGAGATGATCTTCATCGAAGCGGAGCAGACACCCGAAGAATTCCTGCCCTCGGTAATTGAATCCGCTCACTCCCGTTTCCCCGTGGTCGACAGCCGACACGAGAAAGTGCTCGGCATCCTGCTCGCGAAGGATCTCCTGCCGCTGGCGGCTGACGCAGCCTATCCCTTCCAGATTCGCGAAGTTCTCCGTCCCGCAGTCTTCGTGCCGGAAAGCAAGCGTCTGCACATCCTGTTGCGGGAATTCCGGCTTAGTCGCAATCACCTCGCCATTGTGGTGGATGAATATGGGGAAATTGCGGGACTCGTCTCCATCGAGGATGTGCTCGAGCAGATCGTCGGGGAAATCGATGACGAATACGACGTCGACGATGAGCAATACATCCGCCAGCATCGCGCCAATCGCTTTACCTTAAAGGCGCGCACTCCCATCGAACACTTCAACGAGTTCTTCCACAGTCGGCTTCCGGACGTCGATTACGACACGATCGGGGGACTGCTGATGCACCACTTCGGACGGGTTCCTGCGCGCGGCGACGAGATCGATTTCAGCGGCTTCAACTTCAAGGTTCTGCGGGCAGACCGAAGAAGAGTCCACACCCTGCGTGTGATGCGCACGGGCCCGGATGCACCCGCCCCGGATCAGGATGACGATGGCTGAACGCGCCCGCGGCAAGCCGTGGACGCGCGCGGCGATGCTCGTGGCGGCGGGTGGGGCTGTTCCGTTTGCTTTCGCACCCTACTGCGCGTGGCCGCTGCTTCCGCCGCTATTCGCATTACTTTTCCATGCATGGCACCGGCTGCCGGCAAAAGCGGCCGCTTGGCGCGGATTCTGGTTTGGTCTCGGGATGT
>JBIKOF010000360.1:0-3083 GCA_044358205.1 Gammaproteobacteria bacterium
CGGCGGAGGACTGGATTTAGCGTCTCTGGCAAACCCTCCACAGAAGGTACGAGACGCGACCTCAGTTCAGTCATGGTTCCGTGGCGTCGAGGGCGAAACGGGCAGAGGGGCGCCAGAACCTGAGCAACGTCCCCGGGGTGGACGTCCAGCAGTCGTCAGCACCCTGAATGGTCCAGCGTTGGGCGAAGCCCGGGGGCACCGCGGACAGCAGGGTCGTTTCGACCGCATCGAGTGTAACGCCGGCCTGTGCGGCCACTCGCCCAAAACCCGATCCCGCCAGGATCAAAACTTGCTGGCCCCGCGCCTGAAGCGCCGTTGCCGGCGCAGGAAGATCGGGCTGCCAGGGAATACCGCACGCAGAGGCTGCGCCTGCCAGGAGCACATCATTGCCAAAGCAGCACGCAATCGGACATGCATCGGCCCGCGACACCTCGCCTTGATCCGCACCCCCGCCGAAAATCCATAGCCCGTTCACAGGGGGCAGACCTCGCGCGGCGCGGGCCTCATTCACGGGGTGATCGTGCAGCGCCATTTGCAGTTCATTGAGCAGCTGGCGCCAGCTTCGATGTTCGCGAGCTTGCGGCAAGTGAGGAGAGAGTGACCTGCCATTCAGCCAATGCACGGAGGGCGCACGGCCATCGATGTCGGACGGGCGGCGGAGATACCATCGACCAGCTTGTACACCGCGCCTCAAGCCAAGCTCGGGGAAGTCGCGCCGAAGGCTCGTCAGCAGTGCATCGGCTTCGGCGTCTTCGAGTCCGGGTGCGGCATACAGCAGCACCTTGTTGGGATCCGCGTGCAGATAAACCGGGTCGCAGCGCAAAAGGTCTTCTGCAGCCTCTGCGGGCGGCAGATCAATGCGGGCCGTAAGGCGCGCCGAGGCGAAATCTGCCGGTAAACCGAAGGCGCCAAGGAGCGCTGCTTCTGGCGGCGCATCTCGCGCCACGGCGTGGGCGCGGCCGAGAAGGCGGGCGAAGCGCGGATAAGCTGCGGCGGCGTCTCGCAGGTCCGAACCGGCCAGACGGGACATTCCGGGGATGAAAAGGGTGAGCGCCTTCATGCCGGCGCTTCCGATCCGATCAGAGGTGATCGAGGATGGCTCGTCGCACCGCGTCGCTGTCGGCAGGCACTTCGAGCACGCCGCCCGTACTCTGCTTGATTGCGGTGTCTGGGTCTTTCAAGCCGTGTCCGGTGAGCGTACAGGTGATGAGACTCCCCTCCGCGATCTTGCCGCGGCGAATGTCCCGCAAAAGCCCCGCCACGGAAATCGCGGACGCGGGCTCGCAGAACACACCCTCAGTTTCCGCCAGAAGCTTCTGTGCGGCGAGGATTTCCGAGTCTTCGAGGCTATCGAACCAGCCACCAGATTCGCGCACAGCCGCCCATGCGAGGTCCCAGGACTGTGGATTACCGATGCGAATGGCGGTGGCCACGGTTTCCGGATTCTCGATTGGGTGCCCGGCAATGAAAGGCGCGGAGCCCGCCGCCTGATAGCCCACCATCACCGGCCGTGTCTCCGCGAGCGCCGGCAAGGGAAAGGCGCAGTGGTCGGTGCAGTACGCACACGCTGCGGTCTTCGGCTGCACCCCGGCGTATTCTGAAAAGCCAGTCCAGTAGGCACTGATGTTGCCCGCATTGCCCACTGGAATGCAGTGGTAGTCCGGTGCGCGGCCCAGCGCATCCACGATCTCGAATGCAGCAGTCTTCTGTCCCTGCAAGCGATACGGATTGATGGAATTGACGATGGCAACCGGTGCGGCATCTGCCATGTCCTTCACGATGCGCATGCCATCGTCGAAGTTTCCTTTGATTTGGATGACCACCGAGCCCTGAATCATGGCCTGTGCGAGCTTGCCGAGCGCAATCTTGCCTTCGGGAATGAGCACGAAGCAGCGGATACCGGCCCGCGCCGCATAGGCTGCAGCGGCAGCCGAAGTGTTGCCGGTAGACGCGCAGATGATTGCCCGGGTGCCTTCAGCGACGGCCTGAGTAACCGCCATCGTCATCCCGCGGTCCTTGAACGAACCTGTGGGGTTGAGCCCCTCGAATTTAGCCAGGATGCGTACGCCATGGCCGACCGCCCGCGCCACGTTCTCCAACGGGATGAGGGGCGTATTGCCCTCGGTGAGGCTGATGATACGAGCATCGGGCGCCACCGGCAGACGGGCGCGATAGCGGTCGATCAGACCGCGGTAGAGATTCGGAAAAGGCGCTGCGGTCATGTGAAGGGTTCCATGCGAAAGCGGACAACGGGCGCCTTGATGGTGCCAAGTGCCTGGATGCGCGCGATGGCTGCATTCATCGCCGCCTCGCGGACACGATGCGTGAGAATGACAATGGCGACCACCGCCGAGGCATCGCGTCCCTCGGGCTGGATGATGGCCTCGATACTGATTCCGGCGTCCGCGAGGATACGCGTGACGTCCGCCAACACGCCGGGTTCGTCCACTGCTTGTAGTCGCAGGTAACAGGCGGACTCGGTGTCCGCGATGTCGAGCACCTGAACCTCACCGAGGGTGCCTGGCTGGAAAGCGAGATGGGGAACGCGATTGTCGGGATCGGTGGTAAGGGCACGCGCCACGTCCACCAAATCCGCGACCACCGAACTGGCGGTCGGCTGGGCGCCGGCGCCCGCGCCCGACAACAGCACCGGACCTGCCGCATCTCCGCGGACGAGCACGGCATTCATCACCCCGTTCACTTGCGCAATGGGCTGGCGCGCGGGGATGAGGGTGGGGTGAACGCGTAACTCTATGCCTTGCGCGCTCTGTCGTGCGATTCCGAGATGCTTGATGCGATAGCCCAGACGCTCCGCGTACTTGACGTCCTCGCCTGTCACATGGCGGATGCCTTCCACGTACACGCGGTTGAACTGCAGGGGGATACCAAACGCCAGTGAGCCGAGGATGGTGAGCTTGTGTGCGGCATCGATCCCGTCAACGTCGAAGGAGGGATCAGCCTCGGCGTAACCGAGTCTCTGCGCCTCCGCCAGAACTTCCGAGAAATCGCTGCCCGCCTCGCTCATGGCCGAGAGGATGAAGTTGCAGGTGCCATTGATAATCCCGGCAAGCCATTGCACTTCA
>JBIKOF010000361.1:0-3082 GCA_044358205.1 Gammaproteobacteria bacterium
GAGCACTGCACGCACATGCAGCGCGAATTCAGACAGGTCCTGAGAAATCAGCGTGACCATCCCGGTGTCGTGGGGCCGCGGCGACACTTCGCTGAACAGGACCTCGTCCCCGCGGACGAATAATTCCACGCCAAAGAGCCCAAAGCCCCCGAGCGCCTCGGTAATCCGTTCGGCAATCTCCTCGCTGCGCCGACGCGCCAGCGTGCTCATCGGCTGTGGCTGCCAGCTTTCACGGTAGTCGCCATCTATTTGCAGGTGCCCGATGGGCGCACAGAATGCGGTGCCGCCTACGTGCCGCACGGTCAGTAAGGTAATTTCGTAATCGAACTGGACGAAACCCTCGATGATGACTCTGGTAGAACCGGCTCGCCCACCCGTCACGGCCGCCTGCCACGCGGCGGCCCCAGCCCCCGGTTCGCGCACCAGACTCTGCCCTTTACCCGAGGAACTCATCACGGGTTTCACCACGCAGGGCGTGCCCAGTTCAGCGATGGCGGCGAGACATTCCGCCTCTGAATTTGCGAATCGGTAGGGGGACGTCGGCAGCCCCAGAGTTTCGGCGGCAAGGCGGCGAATGCCCTCTCGGTCCATCGTGAGTTGCGCGGCGCGTGCCGTTGGCGCGACTTTGAAGGCATGCTCGAGGTCAACCAGACGCTGGGTCGCGATGGCCTCGACCTCGGGCAAGATGACATGCGGTTGCTCCGCACGAATAACCGCCTCAAGCGCATCGGGGTCGAGCATGTTGACCACATGGGCGCGATGCGCAACCTGCATGGCGGGCGCACCCGCGTAACGGTCCACCGCGATTACTTCAAGACCTAGCCGCTGCGCCTCGATGGCGACTTCCTTGCCGAGTTCTCCAGCACCGAGCAGCATCACCCGGGTCGCGTTGGGATGACCCGGAGTTCCAAGCGTTTTGGGCAGATCAGGCGTTCGATTCATGGCGTCCTTCTATCACGCAGACAGCGCGAAGCCCAGTCCGCGCAGGGTCGAGGCAAGAGCGGTGTCCGCAACCTCCAGTCGATGGGACTGGAATTCACGTCGCGCGCCACAGTGGCGGCGCAACGCATCGAATGCCGGCCCTCGTGCGCTCGGGGAGAGCGGTAGCGCTCGCATCGTCTCGGTTATCACAGCAGGATCCCACGCGCCGAAGATAGCTTCGGACAGGCTTCGCACCGTTCGCGGAGCGGGACATCCCTCTGATGGCACTGGTTTGTCGACAGGCGACACGCGTCCCGCAAAATCGGCGAGTGCCCTGGCGAGGATGCCGGTCGCGCGCCAGCGCGCCTCGACGGTGTGCCCAGCCACATGGGGGCTGGCAAGCATGGCATCGGCAATCACCTCAGCGCTGGGTGCTGGTTCTGCGACAAAGCAGTCCACTGCAAGCCGCAGGCTGGCGTCGTCGCGCGCGAGCCAGGCAGCCTCGTCAACAACCCCGCCGCGCGCCGCGTTGATGAGTAAAGCACCTGACTTTAGCTGGGCGATGCGTCCGGCATCGATGAGATGTCGGGTGGGATCGGAACCGCCTTCGACGAGCGGCACATGCAAGGTGACGACATCTGCGGCAAGGGTCTCTTCCAGTCCGACATGGGTTGCGAGGGTGCCGGCGCGCGCGCGGGGGGGATCATGCAACAGACACCGCAGGCCAAGCCCGCAAAGCAGGGCCGCCACGGCGCGTCCGACATGACCCACGCCGATGATGCCGACTTCCAGCGTCGTCAGCGCGCGCCCACTGCGCAGGGCGTGATACAGGCAACAGGCAAGGATGTGTTCGGCGACAGCACGCGCATTGCAGCCCGGCGCAGCAGCGAAGCGGATTCGCTGCGCGGCCAGATAATCCTGGTCGATGTGATCGACGCCAGCGGTCGCGGTGCCCACGAATTTAACCCGGCTGCCAGCGAGGAGTTTCGCGTCCACCCGCGTTACAGAACGCACCAGCAGGACGTCGCTGTCCGCGAGGTCAGCGGCCGCCAGAGTGCGCCCGTCGTGGGTTCTCACCTCACCCCAGCCCGCAAACCATGCGCGGAGTCCGGGGATATTTTCGTCCGCGAGGATACGCACGCGGGGAAGTGCGGTGGCTACGTGTGGCGATCGATCAGGGTCTACCGTCGACTGGAGCGCCTTCCTTTTGCACGGGTAGCAGGTCTTTCCGGGTCGCGCCGAGTGCCAGCACCATCGCGCCCGCCACATAGACGGACGAGTAGACGCCAACGAACATGCCGATGAGCAGCGCGGTCGAGAAGCCATGGATCATCTCGCCACCAAGGAAGAACAACGCGATCACCGTAAGCAGGGTTACGAGACTGGTGTTGATGGTGCGCGAGAGCGTCTGGTTGAGCGAGATATTCATGACCTCGAGCGGGGTTGCCTTGCGCATGGCACGCAGGTTTTCACGCACCCGATCGAACACGACGATGGTGTCGTTGAGCGAGTAACCCATGATGGCGAGCACCGCCGCCAGCGCTGTCAAATCGAAGTCGAGCCGACTGACCGAGAAAAATCCGATGATGACCATCACGTCATGGGTGGTCGCCACAATGGCGCCCAGCGCGAACTTCAGGGTGAAGCGCACCATCACGTAGAGGAGAATCCCCCCCATCGCGATCAAAGACGCGATGATCGCGTCGTCGGCCAGTTCCTCGCCCACCTGCGGACCTACGAATTCAACGCGGCGTACCTCCGCACCAGGGAGCAACTTTTCGATGCGCATCCCCACATCCTTCGCCGCTGCTTCAGCTTCGGACACGTTATCCGAGGGAGGCAGACGGAGAAGCACACTGTTTGCGTCTCCAAAGTTCTGCACTACCCCGCCCCCGAAGTCTGAAGATTTGAGTCGCTCGCGCACTTCATCGAGGTCGGGCGCTTCGGCATAGCCAAGCTCCACGACGGTGCCGCCCGTGAACTCGATGCTGAGGTTCAGCCCTTGCACGAACAGGGAGCCTACCGCGATGAGGTTGATCAGGGTCGACAGCACCATGCTGACGGTGCGCCAGCGCATGAAGTCGATCTGGGTGCGAGGCTTGATGGTCATGGATGAATCCTGATTGACGCGGTCTTCAGACCCATAGTCGTTGAAGGCGGC
>JBIKOF010000363.1:0-3080 GCA_044358205.1 Gammaproteobacteria bacterium
AAATCCCCGATGAAACAGGGATTTTTTTGTTTAACGTGGCGGAGAGGGAGGGGTTGCCTCGAAAACGCTTGTTGCGTTTTCTCGCCCCTGCGGGGCGCGCTGCGCGCGGCCCGATTCGTTTCACGAATCGGTCGAACCGCGGGGTTCTCATCCGCATCCCTCCACAAATCAAAAAGGCCCCGCAGGGGGCCCTTTTGATTTGGCGGAGAGGGAGGGATTCGAACCCCCGATAGGCGCAAACCTATAACTGATTTCGAGTCAGCCGCATTCGACCACTCTGCCACCTCTCCGGAGGTCGCGACAGCGCGCGCAGCATAGCCGATGGCGCGGGTGCGGGCCAAGCGCGGGTTGGTCTTGCGCGTCTCTCAGGCCAGTCGCACGCGCACGTAGCTGCCCGGAGCATCGCCCAAGGTTTTGCCTTTGGCACCGGGTTTGCGCGCTGCCACCTCGCCGCCGCTGTGACGATCTACCCATTTCGCCCAGGTGTCCCACCAGGAGCCCTTCTGTAGGGTTGCGGCCTCGAGCCAGGCCTCTGGGCTCTCCTTGCCCACCTTGGCGCCGGTGTAGTGGTCGTAGGCTTTTGGCCCCGGCGGATTGATGATGCCGGCCACATGCCCAGCCTTGCCCAGGATGAAGTCCACCGGCCCACCGAGGACCTGCGCGCCCAGATAGGTCGATTTCCAGGGCGCGATGTGATCCTCCACCGCGGAGACGAAACACACCGGAATGTCGATGCGGCGCAGGTCCACCGGCTCTCCCCGGACAATGATTCCGCCCGGTTCGCGCAGGGCGTTGTCGCGGTACATCCGACGCAGGTAGGTGCTTAGCATGCGCGCTGGCATGCGGGTGGAATCGCTGTTCCAGAAGAGCAAATCAAACGCCGCCGGCGCACGCCCCAGCAGGTAGTTGTTGACGACGAACGACCAGATGAGATCGTTCGCGCGAATCATATTGAAGGCTGCGGCCATCTCGCGACCTTCCAGGAAGCCTCGCGCGCCAGTGCTTTGCTCGATATTGCGTATTTGTTCGTCGTCGATGAAGACGCTCAGATCACCCACTTCGGAAAAGTCGAGCAGTGCGGTGAAGAACGTGGCGCTGGCTACCCGCGTATCGCCATGCGCGCGCAGCCGCGCCAGCGTGGCGCCCAGCAAGGTGCCGCCGATGCAGTAGCCGATTACATTGAAGGACTTTTCCCCGGTCACCTGCTCCAGTGCATCGAGGGCGGCGAGCGGTCCGCCAAACACATAGTCCTCAAAATCCTTGTCTTTCAGTTCTGGGCCGGGGTTCACCCACGAAATAACGAACACGCTATGCCCCTGGGCCACCGCCCAGCGGATGAAGGAGTTCTTGGGCTGCAGGTCGAGGATGTAGAACTTGTTGATCCACGGCGGAATGATCAGCAGCGGCCGTCGCTTTACCCTGTCGGTGCTCGGCGCATACTGGATGATCTCCATCAGTTCATTGCGAAAAACTACTTTACCCGGCGAAACCGCCACGTTTTCGCCGAGTTCGAACTGGCTGTCATCTACCATGCGCGGCTTGACGGTGCCGTGCACTGGATCGAAATCCTCCAGCAGATGGCGCAGGCCATCCACCAGATTGCGCCCGCCGCTTTCAAGCGTGGTGCGCAGCACTTCCGGA
The DNA here is from genome assembly GCA_044358205.1 of Gammaproteobacteria bacterium. Taxonomy (GTDB): domain Bacteria; phylum Pseudomonadota; class Gammaproteobacteria; genus CAIKBL01. The sequence goes on from JBIKOF010000363.1 coordinate 1,642, forward strand.
TTGGTGGCCACGAAGTTGGTGGGCGCCAAAGCGTCGGCAAACTGCTTCACGTAGAAGGCAGCCTTGCGCGCAAGATGAGGTTCCAGATCGGGCGTTTCCGCGCTCATCTTCACCATGGCATTGGCGGCGATGAGATAACTCTGCTTCACGAAATCGAAAAACGGATTGGTATGCCACTCGCTGTCGCGAAAACGCTTGTCGCCCGGCGCCGGCGCCACCATCGGCTCGGTTTTGAGGCCCCACAAGCGCTGGGCGAAGTTCTGCCACAGGCCGAGATATTGCTGAAACAGGTTGGCCTGCGCGCGCGCGAGGGAATCGGGGTGATTCAGCCACTGCTGGTAAAGCGTCTGCAGGGCAGGAATGACCCCGAGCGGATCGGGCGCCGTATTGGCACGGGCCAGTTGACCGGCCCAGTACTGGTTGAGAAAGCGCTGACATTCGCCGGAGATGCTGCTCATGGTGCTGGCCAGCGCGGCAGGATCAACGGTCGATACAGGGCTCTTCTCGGTCATGGGGATCAGCCTTTCTTCCGTGGAAGGTAGAGATCGGTGATGGTGCCGGCGTACATCTCGGCGGCCATCGCCACCGTTTCAGACAGGGTGGGATGCGGATGAATGGTGAGCCCGATGTCTTCGGCATCGCAGCTCATCTCGATGGCCAGCGCCGCCTCGCCGATGAGGTCGCCTGCGCTGGGCCCAACGATTCCGGCACCGATGAGCCGCTTCGTCTCGGGGTCGAAGAGTAGCTTGGTCAGTCCCTCACCACGCCCCATGCTGAGGGCGCGGCCGCTGGCGGCCCAGGGGAACACCGCTTTCTCCACCGCGATGCCGCGCGCCGCGGCTTCGGTTTCGGTAACGCCGGCCCACGCCACCTCGGGATCTGTGTAGGCCACCGAGGGGATAACCCGCGCATCAAACCCGGCCTTGTGCCCGGCCGCCACTTCTGCAGCCACCTTGCCTTCATGCGAGGCTTTGTGGGCGAGCATGGGACCCTGCGTGAGATCCCCAATGGCAAAGATGTGCGGCACGTTGCTCCTCATCTCCCGGTTGGTCGCGATGAGGCCGCGTTCGTTCACTTCCACGCCGGCTGCCGCGAGCCCCAACCGGTCGCCATTGGCGCGTCGGCCTACGGCCACCAGTACCCGCTCGAACTGAGCCGTCTCCGGCGCGTTCTTGCCTTCGAAGCCCACCTCGACCGTTTTTTCGCCGGGGCTTACCCGAGTCACCCGCGTGCCGGTGTAGATCGCGCTCAGCAGGCCCTTCAGGCGCTTTTCGAGCGGCTTCACCAAATCGCGATCGGCGCCGGGCATCAGCCCTTCGGTGAGTTCCACCACCGTGACCTCGCTGCCCAGTTCGGCGTACACCGTCGCCATTTCGAGCCCGATGATGCCACCGCCAATGACCAGCAGGCGGGTCGGGATGTCAGCGAGGGCAAGGGCC
>JBIKOF010000362.1:0-3080 GCA_044358205.1 Gammaproteobacteria bacterium
CATTCGCATCCGGCCGCGATGGGTACGGGGCTGGGGCCGCACCTGAGAAAGCTTGCTGCTACACTCAGTCTCAAATACCCCCCAGGTTGGACCGTCCCCCCGAATGAACACTAAACATCAGTCTGGTCCCGCGGCGTTCGAGCACTCCGCGCCCCCAATGGGGCGGGTAATCCTGCTCCTCGCGGTGGTGGTTTGCGTCCCCGCCCTGCTGATGATGACGGCTGCGGCAATCGGTGCAGCAGCCCCGGACCTCAAGATCGGCATGAGGCTCACCCAACCGCAGGTCGGACTCATCGCCGGCACGTTCTTCATCGCGGCGGGGCTGTCGCTGCCGTTCGTCGGTCGCGCGGTCGACCGCCATGGCCCTACCGTTTGCGTGCTGACGGGGCTCGCCATCGCCGCGACAGGTGCAGCGGTCTTTGCCCTCGCGCAGGGTCCTGCCTTGGCGATAGCAGGCTATGCGCTCATTGGCTCGGCGTATGCGGTGGGCCCCCCGGCATACGGGCTGCTCGCGGCGCGCACCCTCCCGCCGCGCGTGCTGCCGCTGGGCATGGCCGGCTTGTCCTTTTCGATTGGCGTCGCCGTCTCGCTCGGCTCCGCTATCGGCCAAGCCCTGCCGGACGACGGCGGCTGGCGCATCTCGCTTCTGGGCCTCGCGGTCGGCGCGCCCCTCCTCGGTCTCCTGATCTGGATGCTCCGTGGTCGAATCTCTGCCGCCTGCGGGCCATTGGTTGCCTCATCTGGCTCGAACCCTCAGGGGAACCTGTCGATCGCCAGTATCCTCAGCATCCGCGAGGTGCGGATTTGCTGCTTCGTCGCCTTTGCGATGGGAGGCACCCTCTATTCGACGGGCTCGTTGTGGAACGAATTTATCTCGCGGGTGGTCTGGGAGCACACGGCCGCACAGAAAAGCTCCCTCGTCAGTCTCTACTGGATCGCCACGATGCTCGGCGCGCCAACGGCCGCGCTCGTCGCCCTGCGGGCGAGTCCGTTCGTGCTGCTCCGGGTGATGACGGCGCTGGCATGCCTCGCAGTTTCGGCATGGATACTGGGTCCGCGCGTGCTGGGCGCAGCCGCCGCACTGCCGGTGCTCATCTTCATGGGCCTCGTCATCTCTGCGCTTCCCCTGGTAATGGCCTGCGCGGTGCGCAGCGGCCCAAAGCAGCGTGCTGGCACCTGCGTCGGCTTGGTGCAATCCAGCAGCCTCATCGGGTCCTTTGCGCTGCTGTGGCTGCCGTCGCTGACGGTGCTTATTCCCGGAACCACTGCAAGCGGTCGGGCCTTGGTCGGCGGTGCGGGGTTTGTGCTGCTCCTCGCGATGGCCCACCTCTTCACCTGGCGCCTGCGCGAATCATCACAGCCTCTCACTGCGGACGGGTCCTTGGCGGGCGAAGCCAAAGCAGGGGTATAGCAAACGGGTCACCTTGGCGGGATCAAGGCCGGTCCATTCGACTTGCTGCAAGCCGGCAGCAGCGCCGCAGACGCAGACGACTATCTGCTCTACAACGCCTTCCAGCGCTCTCTAGACTACGACGCAGATGACTCAGGTCCCGGCTTCGCTGTGCGGATCGCCTTTCTGCAGACGACCGGCGACGTCGCAATAACAGCGGCAGATATCCTCATCGTTTCCTGAGCGCCCGTTCTGCGAGCGTGCCCGGGATCGACGTCAGGAGATGGGGAGCGCGGCCAATTCGTCGGTCGAGGGGAAACGGCCGGTCTTCGCCTTGGAATAGAGCACATGGCCGTTCTGGCGGATCTCGAACATGCCCCGCCCTCCCCGGATGAGTTTGACGGTGGCGCCTCTGACAACGAGCTGGTCCCTCGCACGGAGGGCATGGGGCTCATAGCTTCACATCACGCAGTATTCAATCTCGATGGTCATTGGTTTTTTCCTTGATTCACCAAGTGGCAGGTATCCGTCTCACGCAGGAAGCCGATGATCTGCTTTTCCTAAACTCGCTGCTCAGCACGTCCAATCTCCTTCCGCGCGGGGATTGGACTCCAAATCGGTCTGTTACTCAAAAGCGGCGGGGCGTCGCGTGAGCCGCGAAGAGCAGGGTCAGCGGGACATACCTCCGCAACCGGAAAGATCGTGTGCATCCTCGGAGAATCTTTCTAAAGCAAATTAGACCGGCGCGTGAGAAAGGATTCTGCACTGCCGCCCTTACCGCGCGGTCCGGTGCGCAGGTGCGAAGGGCGCTTGAATCGTGAACTCCTGCGGTTACCCACCATCTGTTGCTCCCACTGTCACTATGCGGCTGCTGCGACGCCGATTCAGACTGCGGGTCCGCAGTTCCACAGCACCAGAGACGGTCACCGGTCGCATGTAGCGCTGCCAGCGGGAACTTCCCTTTGCGCGATATTCGATATCCAGCCCCGGATATTCCCCCAGAGCCTGCAACTCGCCATTCACCAGCCTTGCGCCAGGCGGCGTCAGCCGATAGGCGACGCCCAGCTGCTCCATCAGCCGGAAATGGGTGGGCATGCGTCCGCGGAACACGCGCCAGGAGTCGAGCATGGCTGATTCATCCACGCGCGGGTCCGCAGCCTGATAAATCTGGCCTGGTGCATAGGCTACTTCCCAGATTGGGCGATACCAGGCGCGTTCGGCAAAGGCCAGCAGCCGCGGGAATAGCTGATGATGCAACATGGCTTCGCTGCGAATGGCCTCGGTCCATATCTGCGCCTGAATACCCACATACGCTTTGCCAGGCTGAAGTGGAGGATCGCTGCTGAGCGCCACAGCTTGTCCGTAGCGATTCAAGACACGCGCCGCATTGGCGGCGAGATTCTCTGTTTGAAATGCGAAAACTTGAAGTGTGTCGACGCTGCGCGTCGCCCAGGGATTTCCACCTTCCAGCGGGTGCGGGACATAAGGCATGTCGAAGTAAGCAAAGTCTGGAATCGAAAGCACAGTGTCCCAGCCGCGATTCGTCTGTTCGTGCGCTTCGGCGATTCCGCCCCAAAAAAGAGTGCCCCAAACGTGGGTCTGCACTGCGGGCGGCATCCGGGCGGGATGGGTGTGCCCCAATCCGTCGCTCCACCCGGCAACTTTCAAACCTCGGCCCGCGAGTGACATT
>JBIKOF010000018.1:0-10544 GCA_044358205.1 Gammaproteobacteria bacterium
CATGGGTGGACTCGGCCACGTGGGGAGGGCAGCGTAAATGAGCGTCCCCGGTGAGGCAACTTTAGCCAGGCAACGATACCCCTTTCAGGTGGACGCGATTAGGGAGGCGATGCTGACGCCGCGCCCTGCGGATTCTTCGCGAAATCGCTGCGCCCAGGCCCGATTACGCTCGTCCGCCAACTTACGGAAGACCGAATCTTCTGGCCGCAAGCTTATCCCTAAGGGAGGCACCCCAAGATGGCGTGCAATCTTGCGCAGCACCAGTAGCGGTCGGGCATCGAGCTCCTCGTAGGTCAACTTGAGCGGGGTGATTCCACGCTCGGCAAAAAAAGAGTCCCATCCCGCCTCCTGCACGAGAATGTGCCGATGCCACTCGTCGATCGCAGCGTAGGAGTAGGTAAGATGCTGAAGGGCGTCCAACCGCGCTGGCGGGTGTTCGACGTTGGTGTGGAAAACTTGGGACCCGGCGGCCAAATACAGGGAAATCGCCTGTGCCACCGTGTCTTCCCGCCGGAGACTCAAATACCGGAGTCCCTCGAGGCACTGTTCGTCCTCTAGCAGCTCAAGGAAGTTGGCAAACTGAAACCAGCTGGCCTTGATACCAGACACGCCGTTGCGACCGACCCTCCCCTTGAGGATGTGCGCGAGATATTCGGCCGGCCCTGCCGCCGGGAAACTCTGCAGGATTTGGGGCAGGAAATCCTGGTTCAGATATTCATTCGGAATACCTAGTCGTCCGGAGTGTCTCATCAGGTCGCAGAGATAGCTGCTACCCGAGCGGGGAGTGATGGCGATGAGAAAAGCGACGCGGGGCGCTGGGCGTCGCTGCAGTGAACGCCGCAGGCGCTCTCTGTGTGTGTCGGTGATAGCGTTTTCCAGGAAGGCGCGTTCTGTCCTCGAGCGCGGCTCAGCTGTCTGTTGGTCCTGCTCAGTCAAGCTCATAAGCGTTTCTCAAGTCGAGTGTGCGTCAGGGGGAGCTTAACAGGCGCGCATGTCCCCACGCATGAATAGCCCGATCGCGCAGCTGTCCCTGCGCAGAAACAGACAAGTTGCGTCGCGCTCAGGCGCGTCGACGCCCTAGCGGCCCGCGGGCGAGGCGGCCCGGAAGGGCGCCCGTCGGTCGTGAACCCTCCAGCATCACCTGTCCGTTCACGATGGTGTAGTCGATACCGGTCGAGTTCTGCACCAGCCGTTTCGCGCCTGCCGGCAGGTCGTGTTCGACACGCGGCATCAGCGGGGCAACCCGTGCGGGGTCGATGACGAGAAGGTCGGCATTCATGCCCTCGCGGATCAGTCCGCGATCGTGCAGCCCCCAGGCGGTTGCCGTGTCGTAGGTGATCAAGCGCACGGCTTCCTCGAAGCTGAAGGCCTGACGCTCACGCACCCAGTGACTGAGCAGATGGGTTTGCAGGGACGAATCCATGATCTGTGCGACGTGCGCGCCGGAATCGGAGAACGTCACCACACTACGGGGGTGACGCATCATCTCCAGCGCATGATCCTGATCCTCGTTGGCGAGCGGCTGGCGGAAAAACGCCTTGAAGTCGCGTTCCAGCGCGATGTCGATCATCGCCTCGGCCGGATGTACCCCGCGTCGCGCGCCCACCTCATCCATCCGCTCCTCATCACCAATGTCGTTCATGATCCATAGCCAGTCCCACTCGGGCGGACGCGCCTCCGCACCGACGATCGCCGGACCGTCATACGGGCGCGTCGCCACGTCCAGCAGCCGTCGTCGCCAGTCCGCATCCCGCAGCAGCACTTTCTGTTCGGCGAGTGGGCGGGCACGAAGATCGCGCCACACGTCCCAACCATCGAAGGGCGTATGGGTCTCGAATGACAGCAGCGTTGAAAGGTGTCGGCTGTGACATTGCACGAAGATGCGCCCACCCAGCTGCGCGGCTTCATCCGCCACCTGATAAAACGGCCGCCACACATCCGGCGCCAGGCGCGTGGAGAACATTCCATAGGTGAGGGGTCGGCCGGACTCGACCGCCAGTTCTTTCAGTCGATCGAAATAATCTTTCTGGCGTTCCGGCCTGCGGCCCGGGGTTTCACTGGCGATCTCGAAGATTCCCGCCCCGGTCTCGCCCATGGCATTGACCAGTGCGCGCACCTCCTGCCAGTCCGCCACGCGGCTGGCCACTGGACGATCATCGGAAGTGAGATGATTGTAAGTGCGTGAGGTCGAAAACCCGATCGCGCCTGCGTGCATTGCTTGTTGCACTTCGTGACGCATGCGCCGCAGTTCATCCGGGGTTGCTTGTTCGGTGAACGCGCGTTCGCCCATGACGTAGGTGCGCAGTGCGGAGTGCCCGAGGTAGCCGCCGTAATTGATGCCTTTAGGTAGCGCATCGATGACATCGAGAAATTCCGGAAAGGTTTCCCACTGCCAGTCGATGCCGGCGAGCATCGACTCGCGGGGCAGATCCTCTGCCCGCTCGAGGTTGCGAAACACGAAATCAGCATCCTCGCGTGCGCAGGGTGCCAGTGTGAATCCGCAGTTGCCCATGATGGCGGTGGTCACGCCGTGATAGCACGAAGAGCTGCCGATGGGATCCCAGAAAATCTGGGCATCCATGTGCGTGTGGCCATCGACGAATCCAGGCGTCACTGCACGACCCTCGGCGTCGATGGTCCGCGCGGATGTGTTCCCGATGCGCCCGATGGTCGCGATCTTCCCGGCGCTGATCCCGATATCGGCGGGATAGGCGGGCGCCCCTGACCCATCGACCACCTGTGCGTTTTTGATCACGAGTTCATACTGCATCGCGGCATTCCTCTTCGGTCCTGAGCCTGAGCGTAACAACTCCACTCGGAGGCGACCATTAGCACGTAGGCGGGTTGTTGTCTGATTTCACCGCCTGATGGATTGGTTTATGGTCTAGCCCACCGTTCACGGAGCAGCGACATGGCCGAGTACTCCATCATCGATGTCGATACCCACATCAGCGAGGTGCCGGATCTATGGACTCGTCGGGTTCCGGCACATATGCGTGACGCTGTCCCTCGGGTAGAGACCGACGCAGGCGGCCGCCAGTGGTGGTGGCTGGGTAGCGAACGCCTGATCCCGCTCGGGCTCACGGCGACCGCCGGCGTGGGGGATTTCAAGCACCCGCCGCGTGGCTACGCGGATATGCACCCAGGTGCCTTCGATGCCCATGAGCGACTGAAGTACATGGATGCGCACGGCATCTGGGCCATGGTCCTCTACCCCAATGTGGGGGGCTTTGGTGCCCAGGAGTTCCTGCGCCTGAAAGATCCGCAGCTCATGCTTGCCTGTGTCGAGGCCTACAACGACTGGCAGACCGAATGGGCAGCGGCCGATCCCGCGCGCCTGCTGCCCATCACATCCACGCCCTTCTGGGATGTGCCGGCAGCCGTGCGCGAAATTCACCGCTGCAAGGCGATGGGGCATCGCGGCATCCTGTTCACAGGGGAACCGCAGTCCTTCGGTCAGCCCATCCTGGGTTCCCACCATTGGGATCCGCTCTGGGAAGCTGCGGTCGAGCTCGACCTGCCCATCAGCTTCCATATCGGCTCCGGCAACATGGAGGGTGGCCTGCGTCGCGACAAGATGAAGACCTACGGCCGGATGGCAGCTTTTGCCGAGATGTCAGTAGACCTGTTCATGAACAACGGGCGCCAGCTTTGCGACCTGTTGATGTCGGGCGTGCTTGCGCGCTACCCCGAAATCCGCTTTGTTTCAGTGGAAAGTGGCATCGGCTGGATCCCCTTTGTGCTCGAAGCGATGGATTATCAGTTCGAAGGCAATCGCGTCAGCGAGGAACGCCCGGAATTCGATCGTCTGCCGTCGGAGTATTTCGCGCGTAATGTCTATGCCTGCTACTGGTTCGAGCAAACTGCGCCGCGTCGTCTTCTCGACAAGGTCGGTATCGACAACATTCTTTTCGAGACAGATTTTCCGCATCCCACCTCGCTATTCGGCGAAGAAGTGCATCGACGCATCGCTGGCGGGCTCGCGGAATGCGATACCACCAGCCGTCAAAAGATTCTGTGGGATAACGCAGCGCGCCTGTACAAGGTGACACCGCCGCCCGTCGCCTGACAGTCCGCCCAGAAACGCTAACGGAGTTCCCATGAAAGTCGCCACGCTCGACGAATACGCACGCAAGTACGAATACATTTCCTTCCACCGCGAGGACGGAATCCTGCAGGTCACCATGCATACGGGAGGAGGCGACCTGATTTGGGGCTTCGCCCCCCATCAGGAAATGGGCTACATGTTCGGCGACATCGCGAGCGATCCTGAAAACCGCGTCATCATTCTCACGGGCGCGGGCACGACGTTCATCGATAAGGAAGATCTGAGCGGTGGACGGCCTGATGCAAATGTCTGGGGTGAGCACGTCCTGCCGGACGCCAAGCGCCTGCTGATGAATCTGCTGGAGATTCAGGCGCCGATGATTGCCGCCATCAATGGCCCGGCCACCATCCATGCGGAACTCGGTCTGTTGTGCGACATCACGCTCGCCGCTGACCACGCAAATTTTCGCGATGCGCCGCATTACCCCAGCGGCCTGGTGCCGGGAGACGGCGTGCATGTCGTATGGCAGGCGCTGCTCGGCCTCAATCGCGCGCGCTATTTCCTGATGACCGGGCAGTCCTTGTCCGCGCAGGAAGCACTGGCGCTGGGTGTGGTGAACGAAGTCATGCCGCAGGCTGAACTGCTGCCCCGCGCCTGGGAGCTGGCGCGCGCCATTGCCAAGCGGCCCCGGCTCACCACGCGCCTCACCCGCGAAGCCATGCTCATGCAGGTGAAGCGCGAGATGCTGGCCCAACTGCCCTATGGGCTGGCGCTGGAAGGCCTCGCCGCCGCCGACTGGTGGCCCGAAGGCCATTTCGCGGGGGAGAACATCGCGCGTCGCTGAGGCTCAGGCGCTCAGCGCAAAGCCTTCATAGCCGCGCGCGACTACCTCGCGGCACTTGGCGACATACGTCGGCACGCCGATGTAGGGCATGAAGATCCGCGGCTTGCCGGGCACATTCGCGCCGAGATACCAGGAATTGCAGCGCGGGTAGAGCGTCATGTGGGCCACGCTGTTCACATGATCGACCCATGCGTCCTCTGCCGGGCGCGTGGCTTCGATTTCGCGTAGGCCTTGGCCCACGAGATGCTCGATGCAGTCGCTGATCCACTCCACATGCTGTTCGATGGTCGGCAGCATGTTGGACAGCACGGACGGGCTGCCCGGGCCCGTGATGGTAAAGAGGTTTGGGAAACCTTCACTGGCGAGGCCCAGATAGCTCCGCGGCCCGGCGTGCCATTTCTCCTTGAGCTTGAGGCCCGCTCGCCCGCGGATATCGATGCGCTCTAGCGCCCCGGTCATCGCATCGAAGCCAGTGGCGAAAATCAGATCATCAAACTGGTAGGCGTGTTCACCGATGCGCAGGCCCTGAGGCGTGATCTCGCTGATGGGCGTGCTGCTCACATCCTCCAGCGTCACATTCGGCCGGTTGAAGGTTTCGTAGTAGCGCGTGTCCAGACACAGGCGCTTGCAGCCCACCACCTGCTTCGGCAGCAACTTCTCGACGACCGCCGGATCCTTCACCGTGGCCCGAATCTTCTGCCGGATGAATTCTGCTGCGTACGCGTTGGCTTTCTCATCGAGGAGCAGGTCCCCGAAGGCTGCAAGAAAGCCCAGCGTGCCCTCCTGCCAGCGCTTCTCGAATTCGCGCTCGCGTTCCTCTGCAGACACCGCAAGGACCGATTCCGGACGCTGGTGAAAATCCACACCGAAGGGTTCCTGCCAGTTGTGCTCGCGAAAGCTGCGATAGTTAGCGCGAATTTCCGCCACGCGTGCGGGATCCATTGGGCCGTTGTGTGCGGGCACGGCATAGGTCGCCGTGCGCTGAAAGACGGTGAGATGCCCAGCCTGCTCCGCAATCAGCGGAATCGATTGCAGGGCTGACGACCCTGTGCCGATGATGCCTACCCGGCGACCGGTGAAGTCCACGCCGTCATGCGGCCAGTGGCCGGTGTGATACGTCGGTCCGGCGAAGCTGTCGCGTCCCGGAATAGCCGGCAGGTTGGCAGAAGAAAGGCAGCCGGTTGCCATGATGCAAAAGCGCGCCAGAACCTCGCCACCGGGATCGGTGGTCACGCGCCAACTGCGCTCGCCCTCGTCGTAGTACGCCGATACCACGCGGGTGCTGAAATGGATGTCTTCACGGAGCCCGAAGCGATCTGCCACGTGATTCGCATAGCGCAGGATTTCGGGCTGGGTGGCGTAGCGTTCGCTCCAGTCCCATTCCTGCTGCAGTTCGTCCGAAAACTGATAGGAATATTCCATGCTCAGCACATCGCAGCGCGCGCCGGGGTAGCGGTTCCAGTACCACGTACCACCCACGCCGGTGCCGGCTTCGAACACGCGTGCTTTCAATCCGAGTTGGCGAAGGCGGTGCAGCATGTACATGCCGGCGAAGCCGGCGCCTACCACCACGGCGTCGAGGCGGTCCACGGTATTCTCGTTCTTGCTCAAGGTCTGATGCTCCTATCCTGTTCGGGTCGATGCCACCGGTTGTGAGTGGCTGTCGCGGGCTTGGGTTCCGTCTTACACTCCAGTGCGTCTGTCACCAAGAAAATCACCAGGGGAGACTATGCGATCGAAGCTCTATCCCGCCGCACTGGCGCTGGCGCTCCAGACAGCGCTGGCCGGTGCCGCTGACAAGGCTCAGCCGGTCACGCAGGAAGATCTCAATGCCGGTACGCACAACACGGCCAAGTGGCTCATGTACGGCGGCAATTATGCGAACTGGCGCTACAGCCCGCTAGCGGATATCAATCGCGGCAATGTCGACAAGCTGCGACCGGCCTGGGTGTTCCAGCCCGGCATCGTTGGCCAGTTCGAAGCCTCACCCGTGGTGGTGGACGGGGTGATGTATGTCACCGCGGCCTATAACAATCTTTTCGCGCTGGATGCCAAGACAGGCGAGATGCTCTGGCACTACGAGCATCAGGTGCCGGGGAACGTCCAGATTTGCTGCGGCCCGGCCAACCGGGGTGTCGCCATTGCGGGCGACCTGCTCTTCATGGGCACTCTGGACGCGCGGCTCATTGCCTTCGACCGCGCCACCGGCGATGTGGTGTGGAATGTCGAGCTCGCCAAGTTCGCCGACGGGTACAGCTCCACTTCCGCGCCCCTCGTCATCGAAGACAAGGTCATCATAGGCAATGCGGGCGGCGAGTACGGTGCACGCGGCTTCATCGACGCCTACGACCTGAAGACCGGCGAACGCCGCTGGCGCCGCTGGACGGTGCCGGCCACGGGTGAGCCCGGCGTCGAGACTTGGGCCGGCGATTCCTACAAAACCGGTGGCGGACCCGCCTGGGTGACCGGCACTTACGATCAGGAAAAGCGCCTGCTGTACTGGACGGTCGGCAACCCCTCGCCGGACTGGAATGGCGATCCGCGCCAAGGCGATAACCTCTACACCAACGCGCTGCTCGCACTCGATCCCGATACCGGCGAGATGAAATGGTATTTCCAGTACACCCCGCACGATGTCTGGGATTACGACGCGACAACGGGTGTGTTTCTGGTGGAAACCGATCTCGGGGGCCAGCAGGGCAAAGCGGTGGTGCAGCCCAATCGCAACGGATATCTGTACGTTCTCGATGCTGCCTCCGGCAAGTTCGTGCGCGGCACCCAGTACACCGACACGCTCAACTGGGCCAAGGGGTTGGATGCCAACGGGCGCCCAATCTTCGATCCCGCCTACGTTCCCATGCCGGGCGGCAACAAGAACTTCATCTGCCCGGGGAACGTAGGAGGACAGAACGGTTCCTACACCGCGGCCTACAGTCCGGACACCCGGCTGCTGTATGTCCCGGTTGTCGAGAGCTGCGGCAAGATGGAAAAACAGCAGGCCGTATTCGTCAACGGCACTCCGTTCTGGGGCGGCGGCCCGGGCCTGATGCAGGGTGAAGACGGGAGTGCCTACGGTCACCTTTCCGCGCTCGATCCGGCGACCGGCAAAATTGTCTGGCGTCACAAGGAGCGCTGGCCCATGGTGGGCGGCACCCTCGCCACCGCGGGTGGTGTGGTGTTCACCGGCAATCAGGAAGGCTATGCACTGGCCTTCGATGACAAGACCGGCAAGGAGCTGTGGCGCTTCCAGACGGGCTCCATGGTGCGCGGTCAGCCCGTGACGTGGAAGTCGGACGACCGACAGTACGTGGCCGTGCCAAGTGGGGGTGGTGGCATCGCTGTGGCCATCGTGGGCGAGAACCCCAAGGTCACCAAGGGCAGTGCGCTCGTGGTGTTCGCGCTTCCATGAATCCGCGGAAGGCGCTGCTCGCGCTGGCGCTTGCGCTCCCAACCGTGGGTGCGTGGGCAGCGGGTCCGCCGCTGCGCGTGTGCGCCTTGTCGCACAATCTGCCCTATACCGATGAAGCCACCGGCGGTGGCTTCGATCTCGACGTCGCCCGTGCCGTCGCCGAAAAACTGGCGCGTCCGCTCGAGGTGGTGTGGAGCGACAACGGTGAGGGCCTGCATGAAATCGACGAAAGCGATTTCCCGCTACACAAGCTGGCGCGCGGTGCCTGTGATGTCTTGCTGAGCATTCCGGGTCCGGCTCGTGACAGTCTGAAAGACGTGCCGGGTCTGGTGCTCGGAAACGCCTACTACGGTGCGGGCTTCGAGCTTATCGGGCCTGCCGAGCTTTCGCCCCGACTGAAGGATCTACAGGAAAAGCCCGTCGCCATTCAGGCCCAAACGGTGGCGAGCTTTGCCCTGGTCATGCTGCATGGTCGCCAGCACACCTGCTTTTCGCCCGCCGAGGCACTCGCAAGCGTCGGGCGCGGCGATGCCGCGGCCGCGCTGGTCTGGGGACCTACTGCGGGATTCGAGCTGGCGCGCAATCCCATCGAAGGGCTTGCCATTGCGCCGGGTTACACGCCACCGGCGGCGTTGGCGTGGAACCTCCATGCGGCCACCCGCGAGCGCGATGAAGCGCTGCGCACGGCAGTCGATGGGGCACTGGCCTCTCTGGTTGCCGATGGCCAGTTGGTGCGACTCGCAAAGCCGTGGGGTATTCCGCTTCACGCACCTTTCGCAGCCACCTACAGCCTGACCGAAATCAACAAGCTGCGCTGAGACAGCGACGTCAGGGACAGCGTTCCAGGCGCTGCACAGACGCAGAAGCTGCCAGCGCAAACACCGCAGAAGTTGCTGTGGTTTCTGCCCCGCGCTGCGAAATTTCAATCACTGCTGCGGGGAGCTGTGCAGTGCTAGCGACATCGGACGTGTCCGCAGCGCGCTTCCCCTTCAGACCTAACTGGAGCGTGGTATCCAACGGATGCTCCGTTGCGGCCACAGTTCCCGAACTCAGATCCCGCAAGGCCAGCCGCGCGTGCTGCGCCATCGACATCTCTTGCACCCCCCAGGTGAGCGTAAGTTTCCACGGACCGTCACCCGTCAGGGCAAAACACCGGCGCTCTTCCGCGGCCAGCGTATCGACCACGACATGCTCGGCCGCCGCGAGTGCCCGCGCGGCGTCCAGATAGCCGAGACCATATTGGCGGTCGGCAGTCGCAAGGCTACTGGCAGGCCCGTGTAAGGTGGAGATGTCGACCTTGCCACAGTCTGCCAGCGCAACATCCGGCACCGGGGTGCCGTGACTGTCCCAGGGCTCGGCGGTGTTCATGAGCACGGCCTTCACGGCGAGAGGGTTGACCAACCCCGACTGCATCAGGCGCAAGGCCGCCACACCAGCAACCGCCGCGGCAGGACTGGTGCCCGAATTTGTTTTATGCAGGACATCGGAGCCGGGCCGTCGATACCCCAATCGACGACAGAATGCACACGCCTCCGCGTCCTCGCAGGCCCGTCTGCACCACGCCGAATCCACTCCGGCCGTGTCGATGCGCACACCCGGCGCTACCAAATCGATCAGCGACGGCCCTATGCGCGCGCCCACACTGCTCTGGCGGTGCAGCCGATGGTGCGCGCGTGAACCACCCGGGGTGCATTCGTTCCAGTCGAATGCGTGCATGTTGCCCACCACCAGCGCATTGAAGCTGTCGCCTGGGACGGTCACGCGGGTCCTCAGGGCGTCGAAGCCCGCATTGCCTGCGCTCTTGACGATAAGCACGGCGTAATCGGCGCTGGCCCGATCCACCAGCCGTGAGATGGCGGCCCAGCCCTCGTCTGCGCATGCGGGCGTTTCCTCCAGTACGCATGCGGGTCCGTTGCCTTGACTGTAATTGAGGAGATCGGGAAATGGTCGGTCCCCCGAAGCCGTGAGCATCCAGTCCAGGTTGCGCGCCAGCGCCACCTGTCCTTCTGTTGTCTCGGGACCCGCCAGCGCAATCAGGGTATCGGCGATCGCAATGGGCTCGCGCAGATTGGGCAGTAGGGGCGCAGCGTCCGTGGTTAGCGACCGCCCCAGCGCGGCCTGCGCGTAGATGCCGAGCATGGCCGTTCCGTGTGAACGGCGGAGCCCCGGTGTATCAGGCCCTCCCGGGGTTCCGGGCTGAAAATGCAGCCGGCCCAGACCTGCTTTGAGCCAGGGATGATCCG
>JBIKOF010000364.1:0-3061 GCA_044358205.1 Gammaproteobacteria bacterium
GAGATCAGGGGTACGCTCGAGTTCCGCCGGGTGCGCGCGGCCTATGGCGAAAAGACTGTGCTGCACGATTTGGATTTGGTTATCCAGGCCGGGGAATCTGTGGCGCTGGTCGGGCCTTCAGGCAGCGGTAAGACAAGCCTCGTCAATCTGGTGCCGCGTTTCTACGATCCCATCGCCGGTGAAATTTTGCTCGATGGTCAACCGCTGCGGCAGTTCGCGCTGCGCGACCTGCGCGCGCAGATTGCCTACGTTGGCCAGCACGTCGTTCTCTTCAATGACACGGTGTACAACAACATTGCCTACGGTGCCCTGCGCGATGTGCCGCGGGAGCATGTGCTGGCAGCCGCGGACGCGGCGTTTGTCACCGAGTTCGTAGCAGCGCTGCCGCAGGGTTTCGACACCGAGATCGGCGACAACGGCCTCAGGCTTTCCGGGGGGCAGCGTCAGCGCCTCGCCATTGCGCGCGCGCTGCTGAAGAACGCGCCCATCCTCATTCTGGATGAAGCCACCTCCGCACTGGACTCGGAATCTGAGCGTCGCATCCAGCAGGCGCTGGGCGTGCTCCGGCAAGGGCGGACCTGTCTCATCGTGGCGCATCGGCTGTCCACCATCGAGGGCGTCGATCGGGTGCTGGTGCTGGAAGACGGTGAGCTGGTGGAGGAGGGCGATCATGCGAGCCTGCTGCGTCGCCGTGGCCTCTATGCACGCCTGCACGCCCTGCAGCACGCGGCGGATAGTGCCGTCCGCGCTTAGGCAGACTCAGCCAGCGGCAAGTTCAGGGTGGTCACGCGGCGCAGATCGCGCCGGTAACGCGTGTCATCGAAGGGCCGCGCCCGATGCATGGTCTGCAGGTTGTCCCAAATAACGAGATCCCCGTTGCGCCAAGCGTGTCGGTACACATACTCCGCGCGTGTGGCGTGTTCGACCAAATCCCGGAGCAGCAGGCGACCATCCGGCAGCGGCATGTCGACGATGCGCGAGGCGTGGGCGGCAAGATAGAGGGCGCGCCGCCCGGTGACCGGGTTCGTTCGCACCAGCGGTTGCTCCACCCCGCGCAATCTTTCTTCTTCCTCGGGCGAAAAATCGAAGCCCAGCACCTGACGCGAATAGGCAATGGAATGATGCGCCCGCAGGCCGTCGATGCGGGTGCGGGTTTCGCTGTCGAGACCTTCGTAGGCGGCCCGCATGTCTGCAAATTCGGTGTCGGCCGCCACCGGAGGAATCGCCCGTGCCGAGAGCAAGGAGTAACGCCCTGGTGGTTCCACGAAGGATGCGTCGGTGTGCCACAGGCGATTGGCAAGTCCGTATTGTCGGCGCCGGTCACCAGATGGCAGCAGCGCCCCGTGCTCATCCAGGTTCGAGATGTCCGCCAGCGCCTCGTTGCCAAAGCGGTTGCCGCCCATGGCCGAAGAGCCGGTTTTCGCGTGGAGCGCGCCATCGAGGCGCTCGGCGAATTCCAGCTGCGTCTGGTCGCTGAACAGTTGGTCGCGAAACACGAGCACCGCGTACTGATGCATACCGGCCCGCAGGGCAGCGAGGACTGTGGAATCGGCGAGCCCGGGCAAGGTGACCCCCGAGACTTCGGCGACAAACAGAGGATGCAGTGGACGAAACTGCAGGGGCATGACGGGCTCCCGGTGCGCAATGAAGAGGCTCAAGCATACGCCGCAGCGCGCGGGAGACGAAATGCGGAGACGGGTGCGCCGAAGTCGCGCTTGCCGTTGTAAAGTGTGGATTCGTTCACTCTGCGGAATCCGAAGCTTGCCTGACCGACGCTACGTCCTGCACAGCCTCGCCGCCATCCCCGCGCTGCTTGCCACGCGGCGCGGGCATGCGGCCGACATCGAACCTCACGTTTCTGGAGAACCCAATATGTCCCGTTACGAAGACGTCTGGTATCAGAGCTCCGACGGCCTGAAGCTCTACGCCCGCGATTATCCCAATGCCTCGGCGCGGGCCACCGTCCTGTGCATGCACGGCCTTACGCGCAATTCAGCCGACTTTGCCGAACTCGCCGACGCGCTTCAGGCCAACTACCGGGTGATCGCCGTCGATCAGCGTGGGCGGGGTCGGTCTGCGTGGGACCCCAATCCCGCCAACTACAACCCACTCGTATACGTGCGCGATATGTACACCCTGCTCGACGGGTTGGGCCTGCAGCAGGTCATTGCCATTGGCACCTCGATGGGCGGAATCATGAGCATGATCATGTCGGCCCTGCAGCCGGCACGTTTCCGCGCGGTGGTGCTGAACGACATCGGGCCGGTGATTGCCCCGGCCGGACTGGATCGTATCCGCGGCTATGTCGGAAAGGTTCCGCCCGTCACGTCCTGGGCTGAGGCCGAAACCCGTGTGCGGCAACTCAACACGCATGCCTTTCCGCACTGGCAGGCGGAAGACTGGGCGCGCTTCGCGCGCAAGCTCTATCAGGAGAACGCCGATGGCGTGCCGCAGCTGGCCCACGATCCGGCGATTGCGGAAAGCCTGAAAGCCGATCCGTCGGCACCACCGCCGGACTTGTGGCCTTCGTTTCAGGGACTCGCGCAGATTCCGACCTTGGTGCTGCGCGGCTCCACGTCCGACATTCTCGATCCCGAATGCGTGGCCGAGATGCAGCGACGCAAGCCAGACATCAAGGTGGTGGAAGTCCCGGGCGTGGGCCATGCACCAATGCTGGACGAGCCCGTCGCCCGTCAGGCGGTGCTGGAGTTTCTGGCGGCGAACGCCTGAGGGTCTCTCAGGCGCGTCCGTTCCAGGCGAGAAAATTGCGCAGCAGCTGGAGTCCCGGCGCTGCGCTCTTTTCGGGATGGAACTGGGTGGCGAACACAGATCCCGCGGCCAGTGCCGAGGTGAAGTCTTCGATGTAAGCCGTGCGCCCGATGGTGACGGCCGCGTCGTCCGGGACGACGTAGTAGCTGTGGACGAAATAGAAACGGGTGCCATCCGGGACGCCCGCGATCACCGGGTGATCGCGCAGCCAGTGGACCTCGTTCCAGCCCATGTGCGGAATCTTCCGTGGGCTGCCATCCGGCGCGGGGCCCGCATCGGCGCGAAAGCGTCG
>JBIKOF010000366.1:0-3056 GCA_044358205.1 Gammaproteobacteria bacterium
CGTTACCCTCGTAGCTTCCCGGCGCGACGCTCGGGAGACCTCACATTCCATCCAACGCACGCCGGATCCCGACACCGTGAACCAACGCCACGCCTGTTTCCTGTTGCTCATTCTTAGCCTGAGCCTCCTGTTTGCCGCTTGCGGGCAGAAAGGCGACCTTTATCGGCCGGTACCATCTAGCGGGCAGTCCACCGATGAGCGTTGAAACCACACCCGGCTTCAGCCGTTGCGCCGGACATCTGATGGTCGAGTCCATACCTCTCTCGGCAGTGGCCGAAGCGTTCGGTACTCCTTGCTACGTCTATTCCCGCGCGCGCCTGGAGGCTAACTGGCGGGCCTGTGACGCCGCCTTCGGTGCGCGACCACACCGCATCCACTATGCAGTGAAGGCGAACAGCAATTTGGCAATCCTGGGTTTGCTGCACAGACTCGGCTCCGGGTTCGACATTGTCTCCGGCGGCGAACTCACCAGGGTCCTTGCCGCGGGCGCAAGGGGTGCCGATATCGTCTTCTCCGGTGTTGGAAAATCCGAGGCCGAACTGAAGGCCGCGTTGGATGCCGAGGTTGCCTGCATCAATGTCGAGTCCGAGCCTGAAATGGAGCGACTTTCCGCGCTCGCGCAGCGTAGCGGGAAACGTGCGCGGATCGCTTTCCGGGTCAATCCGGACGTCGACCCCAAGACCCATCCATACATTTCCACCGGTCTGGAACAAAACAAGTTCGGCGTTCCGATGCGTGAGGCCGAGGCCCTCTATGCGAGGGCCGCGCGCCTGCCTGGGCTCGAGATCGAGGGCGTGGCGTGCCACATTGGTTCCCAGATGACAGATCTGGGGCCACTGGCAGACGCCATCGAGCGGGTCGTGGAACTGGCCGAGCGTCTGGAATCGCGTGGAATCGCGCTGAGGCACCTTGATCTCGGTGGTGGCCTCGGGATCCGCTATGCGGAGGAAGAACCGCCCTCTTTTGATGCCTATGTCCGAACGCTGTGCGCCATTCCCGAGCGCTTTGAAGTTCATCTGGAGCCTGGCCGCGCAATCGTGGGCAATGCGGGAGTTCTGCTGACCCGAGTGGAATACCTCAAAACCACGACCACGCGAGAATTCGCCGTCTGTGATGCCGCCATGACCGAGCTCATCCGGCCCGCCTTGTACGAAGCTTGGCACGGGGTGGAGCGGACCACGCCAGCCGGAACCGAGACACGGTCAGCGCGCTATGACCTCGTGGGCCCGGTGTGCGAGAGCGCAGATTTTCTCGCCCAGGACCGTGAACTTGCTCTGGCCCAAGGGGATGTCCTCGCGTTGATGAACGCGGGCGCTTACGGCTTTGCGATGGCCTCCAACTACAACAGTCGCCCGCGTCCGCCCGAAATCATCGTCGACGGGAATCACATGCATCTGGCACGGGCCCGCGAAACCTTGCCCTCCCTCATGGAGGGCGAAAAACTTCTGCCCTGAGGTTATGATGCCCCGCCCCACAACAGGGCGGACTACGCTGCGAAACGGTCCATGCCGGGGCAGTTTGAGAAGAAAATGCCCGAATGTGGGGCGTATTAAGCGCGTCGCTCGGTTGAGAAGGCCAAAATCAACAGGATACGAATGGCACGCATCGTGCTGCTCGTACCCTGTCTAGCGGGGGAGCCCGGGTGGGAGCGGTGTCCTGAAGACGTCGTCCGCCGGTGCGGCCCATGGACCTGGTCGCAGACCCGTCCGACCCGAACAAACCCAGAGGCTATTCAGGAGTAGCAAATGTCAGTCGACAACGTGTTGAAGCTCATTAAAGAAGAAGAGGTCAAGTTCGTTGACCTGCGGTTCACTGATACCCGCGGCAAGGATCAACACGTGACTTTCCCGCATCACCAAATCGATGCGGATGTGTTCGAAGATGGAAAGATGTTCGATGGCTCCTCCATCTCCGGCTGGAAGGGGATCCACGAGTCGGACATGATTTTGATGCCAGATGCGTCGACTGCCGTCATCGACCCGTTCTTCGAGGACAAGACCCTCGTCCTTCGCTGTGACATCGTCGAGCCGTCGACTGGTCAGGGCTACGGCCGCGATCCCCGCTCGCTGGCGAAACGGGCCGAGGACTACCTCAGGTCCACCGGCATTGGCGACACGGCTTTTTTTGGCCCGGAACCCGAATTTTTCGTTTTCGATGACGTCCGCTGGGCGCAGGAGATGCGCGGCGGCTTCTACGAAATCGACTCCTCCGAAGGTCATTGGTCCTCCCGCAAGCAGATGGACGGCGGTAATCCGGGGCATCGGCCCGGAATCAAGGGCGGCTACTTTCCAGTGCCACCGGTCGATTCCCTGCAGGACCTCCGCTCGGAAATCTGCACCGTCCTCGAAAGTCTGGGCATCCCCACCGAGGTGCATCACCACGAGGTGGCCACCGCAGGGCAGTGCGAAATTGGCACGCGCTTCGACACTCTGGTGAAGCGAGCAGACTCGACGATGATGTTGAAATACGTCATTCAGAACGTCTGCCATAGCTACGGCAAAACGGCCACCTTCATGCCGAAGCCGCTGGTCGGCGACAACGGCAGCGGCATGCATGTCCATCAGTCCATCTCCAAGGATGGCAAGAACCTCTTTGCCGGCGACCGCTACGGCGGCCTGTCCGATCTGGCACTTCATTACATTGGCGGCATCATCAAACATGCCCGCGCCATCAACGCCTTCACCAACTCCACCACCAACAGCTACAAGCGGCTGGTCCCGGGGTTCGAGGCGCCGATCATGCTGGCTTACTCTGCGCGTAACCGCTCAGCCTCTATCCGCATTCCGTGGGTATCCAACCCGCGCGGACGCCGTATCGAGGTGCGCTTCCCGGATCCGCTCTCCAATCCATACTTTGCTTTCGCAGCACTGATGATGGCCGGCTTGGACGGTATCAAGAACAAGATTGACCCGGGTCCGGCCATGGACAAGGACTTGTATGACCTTGAGCCGGAAGAGGCGAAACACATTCCGACAGTCTGCCATTCGTTGGATATGGCGCTCGATGCCCTCGATCGCGACCGCGAATTCCTGAAGGCCGGCGGTGTGTTCACCGAC
>JBIKOF010000367.1:0-3046 GCA_044358205.1 Gammaproteobacteria bacterium
GGCGGTGGATGCCATCGTGGCCGTGGCCGATCGCGCGAGAATTCCGGTCATTTCGGTGGTGCCGCCCAATGTCCGGCGCGGCGCCTTGTTCGATCTGGGCTTGGATTACCACACCATTGGTTTCGATACGGGCATGCTCGCGGCGGACGTGCTGGACGGCCTCGACCCAGCCGGGGTTCCCGTCACCAATCTTGTGCCCGAACAACTTAATCTCAATCTGAAACAGCTCGCTGCATTCAAGGAACGCTGGCGCCTGCCCGCAGGACTTGAAGCACGTGCCCGGGTGGTGGTGACGCAGGACGGCGAGCGGGCCAATCCCGACGCGCGCTATGCGCCTGCCCCTGCGGTTATCGCAGATCCGCTTGCGCCACACGCGGTGGCCGACCGCGAGTACCGTATGGGGCTCGCGTACTTCGCACCCGAACAGGGCGCCGAGACCACGATGCGCGGGCTTTTTGAAGGGCTCTCGTCGCTTGGCTATGTGGAGTCGCGCAATCTCGAGATCCGTCGCGCACATGCCCAGGGTGAAATCGCCAATATTCCCGTGATTCTGCAGAATTTCGACGGGCAGGCGGACCTCGATCTCATTATGACGATGACCACGCCCTGCCTGGCCGGCGCGTGTGCCATCGTGCGGAATCGGCCTCTGGTGTTCATGTATGTGTTCGATCCAATTGCCGCGGGCGCCGGGCGTAGCGCGACGGATCACCTCCCCGGCGTCACAGGCATAGGGTCTTTTCCGCCCATCGAGGAAACGGAATCCCTGCTGCGCCAAGTGTTTCCAACGCTTCGCGCGGTCGGTTCGGTCTACAACAATGCCGAGGCCAACTCCGTGAAGGTCGTGGGTGTTCAACGGGAGTTGCTTGCGAAGCATGGTATCCGCCTCGAAGAAGTCACGGTCAGCGCAACCAACGAAATCCTTCAGGCCACCCAGTCGCTGGCCCAGCGCGACGTCGATGTGATCTGGGTGGCTGGCGATAACACCGTGGGGCAGGGCTTCGATGCGCTGCTCAAAGGCGCGCGGGATGCGAACCTGCCCGTCATCACCAACGATACTGAGTACGTCGAAAGAGGCGCCTTGATGGGCGTCGGCATCAGTTGGTTCGAAACCGGACAGGCGGCAAGCCGGGTAGTGGCCCGTGTGCTGTCGGGCCAGAAAACCGCGAGTATTCCGCTGCAGCAGGTCGCCGTAAAGCAGGTCATCGTCAACGATGCCGAAGCCGCGCGTTTCAAGGTGCGCTTCCCGCCTGAGCTAGCAGCCAGTGCAGCGCACGTCACGACCGTCACTGCGCCCGAGGTCCCCTGAAGCATGGAATTGAACCCACAGTTACGCGCAGGTTTGCTCGAAGTGCGGGTGTCGGGCCGTCTGGATGCACATTGGGCGGACCACTTGGGACGCGCGCTGGACGAATACATCCGACAGGGTCACGACCGTGTATGTCTGGAATTGTCCGGTCTCGACTACGTGAGTTCGATGGGCCTGCGGGCGCTGGTGACCGCATGGAAAAAATTTGGCGCGGTGCAAGGTCGCTTCAGCGTGACGGCCCCTGGCGCGAATGTCCGGCAGGTGCTCGAGATGGCCGGTCTTTCAGCGCTGATCAACGTGACTGCAGAGGCCGCAGAGGCCGCAGAGGCGGTGGCAGAGGTGCCAGTGGCAAGCCCGAGCCAACGCGTGAGCGGCGGGATGCTCGTGGGCGAGGTCTACGCGCTGGGGGGCGAAGGCATGCAAATTTCCGTGCATGGGCGCACGGACTGGGCAGAGGGGCGTCCTTACTGCGCCGAGGAGTTGACCGTGCAAGCGCTGGGTCCGGCGCACGTCGCCCTGGGCCTCGGTGCGCTGGGTCCAGATTTCACTGCGTGTCGGGATCGCTTCGGCGAGTATCTGGCAGTGGCGGGTGCCATCACTTACCAACCGGGCGACGGCTCCAACACTTGCGACACGGTTCTGGGCCACGGTGGCTATGCGCCGTCGGTTCAATCGCTGTATGGGCTTGTATTTGAGGGAGCGTTCAGCCACGTGCTGCGCTTCGATCTCGCGGAGGGCCGCGACGCAGTGCCGGTCTCGGCGCTGGCCGCGCAGGTTCTGCAACTGACCAAGGGTGCACCCGCCTGCGTGGTGATTGCGGCCGAGAGTGCGGGGCTCATCGGTGCGAGCCTGCGCCGCTCACCGGCCGAGGTGTCGGAGGGCGAGCCAGCCTTCGAATTTCCAGCGCTGCGCGACTGGCTGTCCTTCACCAGCGAGCCTGCATGGCAGCGCATGTCCACCGTCATCTGCGGCGTCGTCACCTCGGCTACAACGCCCCCTTCGCTGGCCCCCTTGGTCCGCCCCCTTGCCGACGAGGCTGGGCCTTGGGGACATCTGCATGCCGCAGTCTTCGGCTTTCATCCCTTACCGCGAGGTTCAATCGCGGTCGACACGGTACTGCGGCCGTGGTTTGAACACGATACCGTCGAAGCGGTGCTCCATCTGCTCGCGGACGACAGGGAAGGCGTGCGAGAAAGCGCGCTCACGCGCGGTGCGTGCTGGATTGCACCACTGCTGAGCTCGTCGGCAGGAGTGGGTGCATGAGTCTGCTCGTTGGCGCATACACCATCGGGATCATTCTGGCACTGCTCGCGCTCGGGGTTTTTGTCAGTTTCCGTATCTTCGCGTTTCCCGACATGACAGCCGAAGGATCCGTCACCCTGGGGGCGGCCATCGCTGCGGCCCTCATCGTGCAAGGCCACAATCCGCTGGTGGCCAGTCTCGCCGCCATGGCGGGCGGTGCGCTGGCGGGCAGCGTGACCGGAATCCTGCACACCCGCTTCCGTATTGATGGCCTCTTGTCGGGCATCCTCGTGATGACGGCACTTTATTCAGTGAACCTGCATGTGATGGGACGGAGCAACTTGCCGCTCATGGGCAAGGACACATTCGCCAGTTGGGCCGGCGGACTTGGAGAGACCCTGACGGGTGGGGCGGAATCGATCACCATTGCCTCGCGTGAACTGCGGGTGCTCGACCTCTCGGTGCTCGGTGTCACCGCGGTGATGGTCGCGCTGGTTG
>JBIKOF010000368.1:0-3036 GCA_044358205.1 Gammaproteobacteria bacterium
CAGCCACGTGCGGAAGAAAAGTTCCACAGCGGGATGCAGGGTGATGGCACGATGTGCCTGATAACGATGCAGATACACCGTCACACCGATGATGGTGACGTGGGTGCACCCAAGCGCAGTGAGCGCGACCGCCCACCACGGAAGATCGAAAAGACCCGTGGCCAGAATGTCCACCAATAGCCCCATCCCGATGTCAGAGAACAGTGACACCGATGGTCGCTGATTACAGTCGATGCCCGCAATCCCGTGCCCACGACACGGCATGGACTTGCCGCGGTCGAGCCCCGAATATTGCACCCCGATGAGTACATCTCCCCTCCTTGCCGCCGAAGGTCTGTGGCGCCGTTTCGGCAACCGCATCGCCGTGGCGGATGTGGGGCTGTCGCTCGCGCAGGGTGAGGTGGTTGGGCTGCTCGGACTGAATGGCGCAGGCAAGTCGACCTTGCTGCAGATGCTGGCCGGTGTGGTCGCGCCCGACCGGGGTTTCGTGCGGGTTGCCGGAGAAGATCTGGCATCCGGGTCGCGCAGTGCGCGGCGACACCTTGGTTATCTGCCGCAGATCCCGCCCCTGCACAGCGACATGCGCGTCGAGCGCTTTCTCGAATTCTGCGCGCGCCTTCACGGCGTGCCTGTCGGGGCACTCGGTGCCGCGGTCGCCCGCGCACTGGCGCTGTGCGGTCTGGAAAGCGTCGCCCAGCGACGCATCGCAAATCTCTCCGGCGGATATCGTCAGCGGGTTGGGATCGCACAGGCCATCGTGCACGAGCCGCCGCTGGTGCTGCTGGACGAACCCACTCAGGGCCTCGATCCCGCTCAATCCCACGCTGTGCGCAGCGTGCTTGCGAGTCTGCGCGGCCGGCACGCGGTGCTGCTGTCGACTCACCTCCTGAACGAAGCGGAAGCGGTCTGCGATCGGGTACTCGTGCTGCATGAGGGGCGCGTGGTCCATGACGGGCAGGTGATGGATCCCTCTCCGCGCTGGGTGCTCCGTCTGGGTGAGGCGCCCCCTGTCAGCGCACTGACCGCAATTACAGGCCCCGGCATCGATGATTTGGGGAGCGGCTGCTTTCTTCTACCGGAGGGTCTCACGCCGGAAGTGCTAACCCGCGTGGTGGGCGAAGCGCAGAAACGATGGCAGCTGCAGGCGCTGGAACGCCGCGTTTCTTCACTGGAGGGGCGTTTCCTGGCGCTGGTGCGCGATCGCACGCCCACAGAGGCGGGCGCGTGATCGCCCTCATTTTCCAGCGCGAGCTCAGGCACTGGCTGGGGGCACCATGGACCTGGGCCTTGCTGGCAATCCTGCAAGCCTTGGTAGCCTGGCAGTTTCTCGCACAGCTCGATCTGTTCCAACAATATCTGCCGCGCATCCGACAACTGCCCGAGCCTCCGGGTGCCGTGCAATTCGTGGTGTTGCCCACCTTACAGCTCTCGGCCTTGCTGATGCTGGTCCTCATCCCGCTGCTTACCATGGCGAGCCTCAGCGGAGAGCGTCGGCAGGGCACGCTCACCTTGTACTACAGCGCCCCGGTGCCGCTTTATGCGCTGGTGCTCGGTCGATTCCTGGCTGCGCTCTGCGTGCTCGGTATTGCGTGGGGTTTGCAGGCCGCAATGGCGCTGAGCCTCGCCGGTGGGACCGCGCTCGATATGGGTACGCTCGTCTGTTCGCTGCTGGCCTTGGCCTTGCTGATGGCCGCAGCGGTGGCGGTCGGCCTGTGGGCATCAGCGCTGGCCTCACACCCGGCGGTGGCAGGTATGCTTGCCTTTGGGCTGCTGCTGGGCCTCTGGCTCATCGACTGGAACAGTGCCGCCGATGGCGAAGGCGTGCTTGCGCTGATTTCGATGACGGCCCGCTTCCAGCGCCTGGCCGGTGGCTTCGTCCACATTTTCGATATCGCCTATTTCTCGCTGCTGACTGCGCTGGGGCTCGCGCTTGCCATCCGCGCACTGCGAGCCGAAACGCGCGGCTTGCGCCACGGCGGTCCGGGCCTGGCGCGACTTCGTCATGCCGGGCTCTCCACGGCAATCCTCGCCGCGTGCGTGGCAGCGACCGGACTTGCCGCCCGCATCGAGTTTGCCCGCGATTTCAGTGCGGGCGCCCGGCACACTCTTGCGCCCGCAAGCGTGCAAGCCCTTGCCGCGCTCGATGCCCCCGTCACGCTCACAGCGTGGTTTCCACCAAATCATCCCGCGCTGCCCGCCCTGCAAACGCTGGTGGCGCGCTACAAGCGACAGGCCCCCGACCTCACACTGCAAGTGCGCGATCCTGCCGACGCACCGGATGTAGTGCGTGCGCAGGCACTGGAAGAAGGCACGCTGGTCATCACAAGTGGCGATCGAGAGGCGCGAACCACCAGCCTCGCCGAGGATGCTGTGACGCGCGCGATCATCAAGCTCAGTCGCGGCGATGGCGACTGGCTCGCCTTCGTCACCGGGCATGGCGAGCGCAGTCCGGAACGCGGTGCGAACTTCGACATGGAAGCTTGGGCCGCAGTCCTGCGTACACGCGGGTACAAGGTGCAGGAACTGGACCTCGATACGTTTGGCGTGGTGCCCGACAACACGGCACTGGTCGTGCTTGCGAGCCCGGTACTGGACTTCAGTGAGCGAGAGCGTGTGGTCCTTGAAACCTGGCTGGCCCGCGGAGGCGCCATGCTATGGATGACAGAGCCCGATAGCCCGGACACGCATGCAAGTCTTGCGCGCAGCCTCGGGGTGAGCTTGCCCGCTGGTCTGGTGCAATCCACCGCCGGCGCGCGCCACGGCGTGAAAGATAAGCGGCTGCTCGTGCTCGACAGCGACCCAAAAGTTTCAACGGCACACGCTCACGCATCCACAAAAGGATTACGCGGGATCGTGTTGATGCCCAACGCTGCCGCGCTCGAGTGGCAGCCGCACCCCCCGTGGGTCACCGAACCGCTGCTCGAAACCAACAAGGACAGCACGCGCACACGCGATTCAGGAGAAATTCTGGCGCGAGGCCCACAAACCATTGCACTTGCGCTGCATCGCGCAGGCTCGGACACAGGCCGCGACCAG
>JBIKOF010000369.1:0-3031 GCA_044358205.1 Gammaproteobacteria bacterium
ATAACCTTCACCAGCCCCTTATTGACCGCCTTGATGTAGTTCCGAACCGCCGCATCGTGCGCGGGCTCCTGACCCTTGCGCCCCTTTACTGCGCTTTCCTTCACCACGCCCTGATTGATGAGGTCTGACAGGGTTTCGAAGGCAAGGTAGGGATTGATCGCATCCGCGCCATAACCGAGCAAGGTGGCAAAGTGGTGCACTTCGCGGGGTTCGCCGGATTCGATGACCAGCCCCACTTTCATCCGCCGTCCGTTTCGGACCAGATGATGATGCGCCCCAGCAATGGCTAGCAGGGAAGGCACGGGCGCAAGCTCCGCATTCATGCCACGGTCAGAGATGATGACAAAGCTGTAGCCGGCATCTACCGCCTTGTCGACCGCAGCGCAGAGCTCGGTGATGGCGTTCGCGAGTCCCGCCGGGCCTTCCGCAATGGGATAGAGCGCCGTGACCGTGGTGGCGCTGAACCCATGGCTTGTGATGTGACGCAGGCGCGCCAAATCGCGATTATCCAGCACAGGAGTGGCCAGTTTGAGGCGATGGCAGCTCCGTGCGCTTGGCGACAGCAGATTACTTTCCGGCCCAATGGGCGTGGAGATCTGGGTGACGAGTTCCTCCCGGATCCCGTCAAGTGGGGGGTTGGTGACCTGCGCAAATAGCTGCTTGAAGTAATCGAAAAGCAGTCGCGGTCGATCGGAGAGCACCGCGAGCGCCGCGTCGGTCCCCATTGAGCCTATAGGCTCCTCACCCTTCTCCGCCATGGGCTGCATGATGATGCGCAGGTCCTCATGGGTGTAGCCGTACGCCTGTTGGCGCTGCCGCACGGTATCGTGATCCATGGCGTGGACGTGCGCAGGTTCTGGCAGGTCGCCTAGCGGGATGTGGTGTTCCCGCAACCAATCGGCATAGGGATACTGCTCGATATAGCGACGCTTCAACTCCGCATCGTCGATGATGCGTCCTGCCTCAGTATCCACCAGGAAGATACGTCCGGGATGCAGGCGTTCTTTGATGGCAATGTTCTCTGGCGGGAAGTCGAGCACGCCGACCTCGGAAGCCATCACAACCATGCCGTCTTTGGTGACGTAGTACCGGGATGGACGCAGTCCATTGCGGTCGAGCACCGCACCGATGATGCGTCCATCGGTGAAAGCAATCGAGGCCGGGCCATCCCAGGGCTCCATGAGACACCCGTGATACTCATAGAAGGCCTTCCGCGCGGGGTCCATCTGCTCGTGCGCGCTCCAGGCTTCCGGAATCATCATGAGAATCGCCAATGGCAACGGACGACCGGCCATGTGCAGGAATTCCAGCACCTGATCGAAACTCGCGGAATCCGAACTGCCTTCGATGACGATTGGGAAGAGCTTCTTGAGATCGTCGCCAAACAGCGAGGACTCACACAGACTTTCGCGCGCGCGCATCCAGTTGATGTTGCCGCGGAGCGTATTGATTTCTCCGTTGTGCGCGATGTAGCGAAACGGGTGCGCCAGCGGCCACGAGGGGAATGTGTTGGTGGAAAAACGCTGATGCACCAAGGCCAGCGCGCTCTCGACGAGCGGGTTGGCAAGGTCGGGAAACTGCTTGCCGACCTGATCGGCGTTCAGCATGCCCTTGTAGATGAGGATCCGGTGGGAAAGGCTTGGTACGTAGAAGAGCGCCTTCTCCGCGTGACTCGAATTCCACACCGCGTGTTCCACACGCTTGCGAATGACATACAGCTTGCGCTCGAAAGCCTCGGCATCGCGCAGGGCGGGGTCGCGTCCAATGAAAATCTGCTGGAAGGCCGGTTCGCAGGCCTTGGCTGTGGGCCCAATGGCACTGTCGTCCGTGGGCACCACACGCCAGCCGAGCAGCGTCTGCCCCTCTTCCGCCGTGATCCGCGCGAACTCGCTACGGCAGAAATCCGCGGCCGCGGCATCGTGCGGAAGAAACACCACACCGGTGCCATAGCTCCCCTCGGAGGGGAGTTGGATATCGTGACTCGCACATTGCTGGCGCAAGAAAGCGTCGGGCATCTGAATAAGAATGCCCGCGCCGTCACCGGTATTGACCTCTGCCCCAGAAGCGCCGCGGTGCTCAAGATTGCGCAGAATGGTGAGCGCGCGCTCGATCGTGGTGTGCGATTTGCGCCCCTTGATGTCCACCACGAAACCAACGCCACAGGCGTCGTGTTCAAAGCTGGGGTCGTAGAGGCCCTCTGTGGGCCGTCCCAACTGCGGAAAACGTGTTTCAGGGGTCGCCATATCTGGTACCTGTCGTCAAAAGGGCTCTGAGTCGGGGCGCTCTCCGAACCCCGAATGTCTTCTTGTGAAGCAAGTTTTGGGCCGGAGGCGCGCCCGGTGTGCCCCGGAGTTCGGGGCAAAGGGCGTCAAGTATAAACATGCCTCTTGCGGGGTGTCACCCGCACGGGGATTTCAACCCCGACCTACCGCACCACGGGCCTCAGGCTGCTGACCGAGCGCGCCCAAGGACGTGTATCTGACAAAGAATCTGGAAGTTTGTTGAGCGCCGCTTGCGCAGCGGCGCGACTGGGATACGAACCGTAGACAACAAGGAACAGTGGCTTGCCATTGAGTCGCGATTCGAGAATCTCGCTTCGCCCAGTGATTGCCCGCTCGCGCTGAAATGCCTCGGCGCGAGCTCGGGTGCTCAGGCCCAGCAACTGCAAGGTGTGCGTCGTGCCGGGCTGGCTCATGAGGCCGCGCGCGGACGCCGCCGCGGGCGCTGGCTGTGGCGCTGCCGGCTTGACTGTCGGCGCGGGCGTTGGCGACGCAACCACCGGCTCGGGTGTCACCGCAGCAACCGGTGGCGAGGCCTCGGGGACAGGCGCAGCCGGCACAGGTTCGGGGCTCGGGACCCCGGTCAGTGGGGGTGTTGGAGCCTCGATGGCCTGCGGAGCGGGTGCGGCATTCGACAGTTCCACGCCCGGCGGGAGTGCGGACTGAGGATCCTGCGGGAGCCCGGATTCGGTTGCCGACCCAGCCGCTCCGGAAGTGACAGGAATTTCAGCCGGTGTGCCGCTCGAAGCCGA
>JBIKOF010000370.1:0-3029 GCA_044358205.1 Gammaproteobacteria bacterium
TGTTCGTGGTGATGGAAGGTCAGATCTTCACACCGCGTCTCGATAGCGCTGGAGTGAGCGGAGTGATGCGGGGGATCCTGTGCGAGCATGCAACCGCGTGGGGCATGCCCATCGTCGAAACCCCGATTTACATCGACCGCCTCGAGGCTGTCGAAGAGATTTTCTTCAGCAATAGCCTGCGCGGAATCGAAAGCCTGCACCGACTGAGATTCGCCGGGCGCGAACGGCCGCTCGAAACCCGATACGCGGACGCCCTCGCGCAGCGGCTCCGGTTGGACGATTTGTGGCCGTGAGATCCTGGCGGGGATTGCTCGGCGCGTTGGTGGTCGTGCTCGGGCTGGTGGGGGGCGGCGCGAGCTGGCTGTGGCTGGATCTTCAGCGCAGCCTGACAAAACCCTTGGTGCTGGATGGCCCCGTGTTATTCACGATCGCGCCGGGCGCCGGTCTTGCGCAGATTGCTAAACAGCTCGCCGCCAAGGGGTGGCTGGAACAACCATCCTATCTGCGTTTGGAAGCTTTGCGCGACAAACGCCTCGGGCGGCTGCAGGCTGGCGTCTATGAAGTCACACCGGGGATTACCCTGCGTGGGCTGCTCACGCGGTTTGCGCGAGGAGACGTCAAGCGTTACCGCTATACCTTGGTGGAGGGCAGTACCTTCCACCAATATCTGCAACTTCTCGAGGGACTCGACGGAGTGGCGCACACCATGAAAGGGCAAGCACCGGAAGCCTGGATGTCCGCGCTCGGGGAACCGGCAACGCCGGCAGAAGGCGCCTTCTTTCCCTCAACGTATTTCTACACGCATGGAACCCGGGATTTGGCGCTCGCGAAACAGGCCCGGGCGCAAATGCAAAAAGTACTGGCTGCGGCCTGGAAGAAGCGTGCGCCCGGGCTGCCGTATGCTCGGGTGGAAGAGGCGCTGACCATGGCCTCGATCATCGAAAAGGAAACCGGTGCGGCGGCGGAGCGAGCAGAAGTTGCAGGGGTGTTCGTGCGTCGTCTAGCCATGGGCATGCGCTTGCAGACCGACCCTACGGTTATTTATGGACTCGGGGCAGCATTCGATGGAAACCTGCGACGCAACGACTTAAAGCGGGATACACCCTTCAACACCTATACCCGCGCAGGGCTGCCACCCACCCCAATCGCCATGCCCGGCGCTGCGGCTATTGCCGCCGCACTCGCGCCCGCTCCGGGCAAGGCGCTCTACTTTGTCGCTAAAGGGGACGGCACACACGTGTTTTCATCGAATCTGGCGGCGCATCAGCGCGCGGTCCGGCGTTTTCAAAAGCGCTAAGCATGATCGAATCCCGCCATAAGGGCCTGTTCGTGACGTTCGAGGGGATCGAGGGCGTCGGCAAATCAACCCAGGTCGCGCTCGCCGCCCGAGTGCTGGCTGAACAGGGGAGGGAACTCGTCGTGACACGGGAACCCGGCGGCACGCCGGTCGCGGAGCACGTGCGAGAGGTTTTGCTGGCGACAGATTTACCCGCCATGGCCCCGCTCACCGAATTGATGCTGATGTTTGCGGCACGCGCGGAGCACCTCACGCGCGCAATCCTGCCTGCCCGGGCCAGAGGCGCGATTGTGCTGTGTGACCGTTTCCATGACGCGACATATGCCTACCAGGGCGGTGGCCGTGGTATGACGCTGCCCGATATTGCCGTTCTCGAAAAACTCGTGATTGGCTCGAACCTGCCCGATCTCACGATTCTTCTGGATGCCCCGGTGGCCGTTGCGCTGGCTCGCGTTGCGGCGCGCAGAGGGCAGGCCGATCGCTTCGAGCAGGAGCGGGAAGATTTTTTCGAGCGGGTGCGATCTACCTACCTGACGCGAGCGGCCGCGGAACCCACGCGGTTCCGTATCATCGATGCCGCGCGGCCCTTGGAAGAGGTGGCTGAGGCCGTTCGTCTGACGCTGCTCGACGCGGTGGCGCGTGCATGAGTGCGAATCCCTATCCGTGGCACCGCGCGGTGTGGGACCGCCTTGGCCTGGCTATCGAGGCAGACAGGTTGGGCCACGCCCTGCTGCTGCAGGGGCGAACCGGGGTCGGTAAGTCCCTGTTCGTAGATGCGCTTACCGCGCGTCTTCTCTGCGAAGGGGGCGCGGAGAATACGGCCTGCGGACGCTGTCGGAGCTGTGCGCTGCTCGCCGCGGGCTCTCACCCGGATTTGACCCTCATCACCGTACCGGAGGGGAAAAGCGGAATCGGTATCGACCAAATCCGCGCGCTCATAGAATACTTCACGCTGGTTTCGCACTATGGCCGCCGTAAAATCGCGGTCCTGCGTCCGGCAGACGCCATGAACCGGGCCACGGCCAACGCGCTTCTCAAGGTGCTGGAAGAGCCCCCCGCGGGTGCCCTGCTGGTTCTCGAGACCGCGCGGCCCGAGGCGTTGCTGCCCACTTTGCGCAGCCGGTGCCAGCGTCTGGTGCTGGAGGCCTCAGCCAATCCGGAAACGCTCACCTGGCTTTCCGCGGCAGTGCCCGGCAAGTCGAGTCAAGATCTAAAGGATTTGCTGTGGGTGGCGGGCGGCGGGCCCTTGCTCGCGCGACACGCGGCTGAGGAGGGATGGCTCGCCACCGTCGCCGAAATCGTGCGACACATGGCGGCTGTGGCGCAGGGACGGATGCACGCGACGCAGGCCGCGCAGGCTACGGAGCCTGTCGGTCTCTTGCGTCTGGCAGACTTCATGATCCTTGTCTGTCACGCCCTTCTGGCAGCGGCTGCCGAAGGGCGCGCGACTCATTGCCCGGGCGGGGCAGACTTGAATGCGCTCGCCGATGGACTAAACTCCAAGGTCGTTGCGGACTTCCTGACAGAGGTGCTGACGCTCAAGGCGCAGGCCCTGCAGTCCGCTACCCTCCGACAGACAGACTTGGTGGATGCGCTATGGCTGGCATGGATGAAGGGAACAAGGACGCACAAGCGTCGAGCATGAATGCGGCACTGGCCGGAAAAGGCGCGCGTCAGGGTGTGCTCTCGCTCACGATCCGTGACAAGAACCTTCTGTATTCCTCCTACATGC
>JBIKOF010000371.1:0-3026 GCA_044358205.1 Gammaproteobacteria bacterium
ATCGAATGCGGAGAGGGCTATCTCATCACTCGGGGCGCAGTGGACTGGTTCTGGGATCACTACCTCGCAAGCTCGGAAGACATCACCCATCCGTATGCGTCCCCGTTCAATACGCCCGATCTGTCCGGGCTCGCGCCTGCGCTGATCATCACTGCAGAATTCGACCCCTCACGCGATGAAGCCATCGAGTACTGCAAGGCCCTGGCGGCTGCAGGTACTGAAGCGACACATCTGGCGCTGCCCGGACTCATCCACGGCGCGTTCTGGATGAGTGGCGCAATTCCGCGGGCAAGCGAGGTGCTGGCGGGTGTTGGAGAATTCCTGCGCAGTCGATTGGGCGCAGCCAAGGCCGCCGCCTGATCCGCTGCAAGCCGGGGCTTAGGGCGTCGGAGGGCACGTGAGGTCGCCCTCCTCGCATGTGAGGAAATACTTGAGCTGCGCGACACGCTCCTGTGCGAGCTGGGCGCGACATGACTGAAGCAGCTGCGGCCTGATGGATCCGCCTTCAGTCCACTGCGTACGGAAGGTGCATTCCGCAACGCGAAATGCCTCCCAGGCCGACTGAGCGGATTCCAGCCCCGCCCGCCCCTCGGCGTCGAGTCTCTTTTTGACGGCCTCGTGGACCGCACCGAGGGCGCTCTCTGCGGTTGCCGGCGTCGTGGGTTCGAGCTCCTGAGCGCAAGCGTACGCGCAGACCAAAACCAGCAGCGCGCCACAAAAATGCCTGACAGATTTTTTCATGTCGAAAACGCTTTCCTCACCGGGTTTAACCATACGGACTGTCTGCGAGATCCTATCAATGCGGAGCGCGGATGGGTGGCGGTTGACTCTTGATTTGGTCGCAACGGAATTCACGTTTATCCCTGGGGATATATCGAGAAATCGTTGGGTTGATGTGCTTATGACCAATTCCAAAGCGACCAGATTGCCCAAGGTGACACCTGCCCGGACCCATTGCGTGGCGCACAACCGTCTGCGTTGTGCCAATCCGGCAGGCGTGAAGGTGCGGTCTGTGCTCCATCTTCTGGCCGCCCTGTGCTTGGGCTGGGCCTTGGGTGCTCCCACAAGGGCAGACACGCGTGATTCAGGGGACGAGACCTATCAGGTCGGCGAATACAAGCTGCCCGCGCTCATCGACCCGACAGTTGCGTCCGAGGCGTATACCGAACTCTGGGCGGCGGTCTATCGGCCCCGACGGAGCGGCCGCTTCCCGCTGCTGGTTTTCCTGCACGGGAACCATGCAACCTGCGGGCGGTATGACCCCGAACTGGGTGTCCGGATCGATGATCGCGTGGAATACACCACCACAGGAACCTGTCCGGAGGGGTGGGTCCCAACCCCGAACCATTTGGGGTATGGCTACCTTACCACGACGAGGGGAGTCCCTGGCCGCAACGCGTAGGGAAGGTTCAGTTCGCAGCGCTCTTCGAGGTTGGGCCCGTCGATCGCCAAACAGGGCGCGTGCTCGATGCAGAGGGGGTTGCGTGGAACGTGCTCCTCCCCGCCTGTGATGGAGACGTCTTCAACCTCGAGGGGATGAAGCCTTTCGACCGGATGGTAATGCGCAGCAATGAGGAAAAACCATTCGCTAAATCGACCTTCCAGGTGTTTGGCGCAAACCACAATTTCTACAACACAGAATGGCAAACGAGCGATGCCGAGGAGTGTCCGGGTCAGCCGGTGCTTTTCCCGCAGTACGGTGGATCACCTTCACAGCGCAAGACAGCCGAAGAAACGGTGATCCCGTTCTTCCTCGCTTACGTTGGCGGACAGAAACCCTCCGCTTTGACGCAGCGTTTCGATCCCTCGCGCGCACTCCCTCGCGGCTTGAGCACAATTACCTATTACGCCCGAGGTCACTCAGCCAGTCTTCAGGCCGACGCCAATTTCATCATCGACGACTTTACACAGGAGACGGGTTTCTCGAGCCGGGGCGCCCACAACGTCGCGCATCGTCTGGACAGCTATGTCCATGCCAATGCAGGGAGCAGCCATGATCCCAGCCAGCGCGCTGCCACTGTCGAATGGAGCGCCAACGGGGCCTATCTCGAGGTGAACGCGGCAGATACTCGAGTGCGGCTTGAACGCGGCGACTACGCCTCGCTCGAATTCCGCGTGAAGCTGGAATGTTCTGACACCCTGTGCAGCCAGCCAATCAATCCCACAGGTGACGTCGATTTCTCCATTCAGATCCTGAATGGGAAAAGCCGCCCCTCGTCGCCCGTGAATCTCTCATCATTCGCCAGAATTTATCGACCCGTTAGCGCCTATTCGAGCTTCGACTCCAACAACTCCCTGTTCCAGACAGTCCGTATTCCCGTTCGGGCGTTCTATGGGGCAGACATTTCTCAGTTCAAGGGTGTGCGATTCACTTTCGATCGCACCCTGCGTGCGCGCGTCTCTTTCGGAAATATCCGGCTGGTCAAGGCGGAAGCAGGCAATGCACCGCTGGGAGACACGCCGGGCACATTCACCCGAGATGCCCGCCTACAGCAGGCGCTCAAATCCGCTCCTGAGACAACCGGGACCGTCGTGGTCCGGCAAGGGATCAGCACCGTTAGCGCCAGTGGTCCGGGATCAGCGGGAACGGTTGAAATTGATCTGGGCACAAGCGGACGTTTTCCGGTGACAGATGCCTTACCAAGCCTGCGTATCGGCGACCGCGAATTTCAGCTGTCGCGGTTTCCGGCTGGACAGACTGATCGCATTACGTTTGCCATGAATGCTGACGACTATCGCGCGCTGCCGCAGGGCGCGCCCGTTCAAGTCCAGTTCGGCGCCGGGCCGGAGTGGGATTTCGGGCCTCTGCGAAAGCCGTAAAAATCTGGCGCTCTCCAAAGCGCGGGTTTGATGGTCAGGTGGGTTCGATACTTTTCTCAGCCTGTGTTCCTGGCCAGCAGCGGAAGCAGCGTGGCGGCCTTCGCGAATACGAAGCGTGAGGCCAGGGGATGCGTGCGTAGCATCTCGAGATTGGCCCAAACCTCCGGCAGTCTGATCATGTCGTTGCGAATGACCATCGCGATGTA
>JBIKOF010000372.1:0-3024 GCA_044358205.1 Gammaproteobacteria bacterium
CTGAAAGCGCGGGCGATGTCCGCTCGCGCGCTTGGGACATTGGCGTTGGCACGAACCGTATTGGCGCAGAAGGTCTTCAGTCCGCTGAAGCTGAAATCAAGACCCGGCCGGTCGGTCATGGGGCGCGGAAACGTAAAGCGCGCGGGATTTCCCTGAGCCGCGAGCCGCTCGACCGCCGGGCCGCCCGGATAACCAAGGCCGAGCAGCTTGGCCGTCTTGTCGAAGGCTTCACCGGCTGCATCGTCCAGTGACTCACCCAGAATTTTGTAGTCGCCCAGCGCCCCCACGCGAACCAGCAAGGTGTGACCACCGGATACGAGCAGAGCCAGGAAAGGGAAGCTGGGAGGATCTTCTTCCAACATGGGGGCCAGCAAATGGCCCTCCATATGATGAACCGGCACCGCCGGGATCCCGAGAGCAAAAGCCAGACTCCGAGCCAGCGTTGCGCCCACCAGCAAGGCGCCGATCAGGCCGGGGCCGGCGGTGTAGGCCACCGCACCAAGGTCGGCCAAGGTCAATCCGGCGCCAGCAATGGTTTCGCGAATCAGGGGGGTGAGTCGCTGGACGTGGTCGCGCGAGGCCAGTTCGGGGACCACGCCGCCGTGACGCTCATGCATGGCCACCTGACTATGGAGCCGATGAGCGAGCAGGCCGCGGGTGCCGCAGTAGACTGCAACGCCGGTCTCGTCGCAGGAGGTTTCGATACCAAGGACTTTCATGGCCGGAAGGGTAACATTCCTGCGGGTGGACATTTGCCGGGGTGGCCCTTAGGATCCGGCGCTCTTAAAAGACTTCGGCCCCAAGGACCCTCTAGCCAGTATGCCCAGCGTCAAGATTCGCGAGAACGAACCCTTCGATATCGCCATGCGCCGCTTCAAGCGGGCCTGTGAAAAAGCCGGCGTTCTGGCCGAAGTCCACAAGCGAGAGTTCTACGAAAAGCCCACTCAGGAGCGCAAGCGCAAGGCCGCCGCCGCGGTGAAGCGCTGGCAAAAGAAGGCCGCGCGCTCCGCGCTGCGCAAGACCCGCCCTTACTAAGGCCG
The DNA here is from genome assembly GCA_044358205.1 of Gammaproteobacteria bacterium. Lineage (GTDB taxonomy): Bacteria > Pseudomonadota > Gammaproteobacteria > CAIKBL01. The sequence goes on from JBIKOF010000372.1 coordinate 1,041, forward strand.
GTCCGGCCGGGGGTTAAAGGGGTCGACCGGGAATCCGGTCCCCCAACCCGGCCGCAGTCAAAACCCAGCACAGTTCGCCATGTCCACGCTTAAAGAACGCCTGAACGCCGACGTCAAAACGGCGCTGAAGGAAGCTGACAAGCTGCGAGCCGTTACCCTGCGCGGCATCCTCGCCGCTATCAAGCAGGTGGAAGTGGATACCCGGGTCACTCTGGATGACGCCGGAATCATCCCCATCCTGACCAAACTCACCAGCCAACGACGCGATTCCATTAGTCAGTTCGAGGCTGCCCAGCGTCAGGATCTGGCGGACAAGGAAAAAGCCGAACTCCTCATCCTGCAGGATTATCTGCCCTCGCAATTGAGTCCGGCAGAAATCGATGCGCTCATTACGGCCGCAATCACCGAAAGTGGTGCGACGCAGGTGAAGGATATGGGCAAGGTGATGAACGCCCTACGCCCCAAAATCATGGGGCGGGCCGACCCCGCCGCCGTCAGCGCCAGCGTCAAGGCGCGTCTGGGCGGCTGAATCCCCGCCGGGCGCGCGCCCGGCCCCGTTGAAAGGGCCTAGAATGGGCCCGGTTCCCGACCCCTCTCTTCCCGGAAGCGCACCCGGAACACATGGCTGGCCGTATCGCCCGACACTTTGTCGACAAACTGCTCGACCGCGTCGACATCGTCGAAGTGGTGGGACAGGTTGTGTCCCTGCGCAAGGCGGGCCGCGATTTCCAAGGCCTTTGCCCCTTTCACACCGAAAAATCCCCCTCTTTCACCGTAAGCCCCGAAAAACAGTTCTATCACTGCTTTGGTTGCGGGCAGCATGGCTCCGCCATCGGCTTCCTGATGAACCACGGCGGACAGAGCTTCACCGAGGCGGTGGAAGATCTCGCCTCGCGCGCGGGTCTGGAGGTGGAGTACGAAGGCGGCACGGCTGCCATCCCGCGTGAGGATCACACGCAGCTGCTCGGACTGATGGCAGAGGCCGCTGCGCTGTATGCCCGGTTACTGCGTACCCACCCGGACCGGGAGCGCGCCGTGAATTACCTGAAAGGCCGTGGCCTCACCGGCGAGATTGCCCGCCGCTTCGGCATTGGGTACGCACCTGCCGGTTGGGACACCTGCCTCAGCGCATTGGGTAACACCCCCGAACGTCAACGTTTGCTGTTACAGGGCGGGCTTGTGATCGAACGGGAAAACGGGGGCTACTACGACCGCTTCCGTGACCGCGTGATCTTTCCTATCCGCGATCGGCGGGGGCGCTGTGTCGGGTTTGGCGGACGCATCATCGATCAGGGCGAGCCCAAGTATCTCAATTCGCCGGAAACCCCCATTTTTCAGAAACGCCGGGAACTGTACGGGCTAGATTTGGCTTTGAAGTCCAGTACGCGCCTCTCGCGCATTCTCATAGTCGAGGGGTACATGGACGTGGTGGCATTGGCGCAGCATGGCATCGACCACGCAGTGGCCACGCTGGGTACATCGACGACGCCGGAACATCTGGAACAGATATTCCGCGCCGTGCCCGAAGTGGTTTTCTGCTTCGACGGTGATGCGGCGGGGAAGCGGGCCAGCTGGCGGGCGCTGGAAACCGCCCTGCCCCTGATGCAGGACGGGCGCACGGCTTCGTTCCTGTTCTTGCCGCAGGGTCACGACCCGGACAGCCTGGTGCGCGCCGAAGGGCGCGGCGCGTTCGAGGATCGGGAACGGTTAATGGGTCTTTCAAGCCTGCTTTTCCAGGAGCTGGCCACCCAGACCGATTTGCGCACGCTGGAGGGGCGCGCACGGCTGGCGGCGCTGGCGCGACCGCTGATTGGGCAGGTGCCGGCCGGGACGTTCCGCCAGTTGCTGCAGGAAAGGCTGGCAGAACTGGCCCAGACCCGGGTGAGCATGCCGGCGGCGCCCAGGCCTCAAACGCCTGCCGCAGCGGCAATCCAGACCACTGCCCAGCGGCCGGGCCGCAGCGTGATGCCGGTATTGAACAAGG
>JBIKOF010000373.1:0-3021 GCA_044358205.1 Gammaproteobacteria bacterium
GCCGCAATCCAGCCGCCTCCAGCACATCCGCATCCGTCGCAACGCCGACCACATCGCCCCGCGCGAGCGCCGCAGGGTTGGTGTCGATGATGGTGAGACTAATGCCCTCCCCACGCAGTGGTGTCTCCAGCGCCCGCCCGAAACGGCCGTGACCACAGAGAATCCAGTGCCCACGCGGGGGGATTACGATGGGCGGTGGCAGCGAGCCGGGGAGATTACCGAGAATGCCGTAGAGTCGATAGGTCGCGGGTTGGTGAACCGCCAGGGCAAGAGCCGTTGCAAATGTAAGAAAAGGATCGATGACCATGGCTGAGTGTGCGGAGGGTAATTTGCCCCGACTGCTTTCCAAACGCGCCTGACAGACGAGTTTCAGGCCGGGACGTAGGAGCATCGCGGCAAGCGTAACCTCCACGTTTGTCTCGTCATTGCCAGTCACTGCAATGACACCCCTGCATGACGGATGGTTGAGGCCTGCCAGCGCCAGACGCGATGGGTCGCGCGCATCGCCCAGCAGCCCAGGCACGTGACCAAGTTCTGGCTCGAGCTCGAGTGTGGTGATGGCAGCGGGATCGTGGTCGATGACTGCTGCCCCGAGCCCCCGGCTGCCGAGCAGCGAGACCGCCATGGCCCCGGTTTCCCCGAATCCGCAGACCATGAAAAAGGGACCCGTCTGCCGTTTGATGCCGCGCATGAACCGTCGCTGTGCCAGGGCATGTTGGAAACGTGGGTCCTGAATGAGCGCCAGAATATTGCCAAAGGCATACAGCCAGGCGAGCACCGTCAGGTAAATCGAAAACGTCGTCCACAGGCGTTGCGCCGCCGAGAATGGGTATGGAATCTCGCCGAAACCAATGGTGGAGGCGGTATAACTGATGAAATAGAAGGCGTGGAGGAAATCAAACTTCCACGGTCGGCCCTGATCGTCCATCCCGGGCATCAGTACCAATCCCCCGATGGCAATTGCATAACTGCAGATCAGCAACAGCAGCGGCGTTCGCATCCGCCGCAGGACCAGAAAAAAAACGGATTCCATGCCCGTCACCCAGGCTAGCGTCTCACGCTCGCGGTCTCGATGATCAGCAGAACGGTCGAAGCAATATTGGCAAACAGCGCCCCGACTGCGAGTGAGACGACACTGACAATGGTCGAAGGGCTCTCACCCGCCTCGTAGACATGAGCATGGACGCCCCAGATGACTGCAGCGGAGATCAACAACAGATCCGCCACCAGACTGGTGGCGAGAAGCACCGCGCCAATGTGTGAGCGTTCACCCAGCTTGAGCACTGTGGCGATGAGATTGACGACAAGCGCCGCGAAGAGCTCAAAAGCTGGATGATGCACGGGACTGTCGATATCGCCCCATACAAACCCGGCATTGAGAGCGGCCGCGAGCAGGACGAAAAATGCGAAAACGACTTTCTCGAAATTCATCGGGTTACCTCGGTTCGCGATCCACGGGCCACGGCCCCTTCCGGTAGCAAAATCCGCATCTCGAGCGCGGCCTCGGTCATGGTGCCGACGGACATGGATACTGTCGCGCCAGCGCCTGCTCGGCGGCCGGAATAGCGGGAATATCTCTCTCTCCTGCCTGCCAGTCGGTGAGGACAGCCCGGATTACCGTGGCCGTAGGTGTGTCCTCGGGAATGCACCAGCCACGCGGGGCGTCGACCCCGCAGACGCCGCAGGGTCGGGCGTACCACTCGCAACGCGCCGCCTCCTCACCCCTGAAACCATTGGCCAGCGCCGCTTCACAGGTCTGTATCGCCTCGGCCACGGTCACCGGCGCGCCTGTTACGAGCAGCGGCTGCAGCGCTACCAGCGCAAGAAGAATGCGCCGCGTTCCTGCGGCCCGACGCTGCGGCCTAGGCATATCGGGCGGGATCGGGGGCACGCTTTTCCACGAATGCGGTCATGATTTCCCGTGCAGCAGGCTTGGCCAGCAGTGCAGAAAAATGGGCAATCTCCACATCCACACGAGCGGCGATGGGCTCCTCGGGGCGCTTCATCAGCGCTTTGCTGGCGCGCAGGGCTTCTCGCGGCTTTTTTGCCAGACGATTTGCCGTGCCCTGGGCGGTTGCCAGTAACTCTTCGGGCGCACACAGCGCACTGACGAGCCCCATGGTATGCGCGGTGTTGCCATCGAAGGGCTCCCCGAGCAGCAGCAGTTCCGCCGCACGAAGGTAACCGACCAGCCGGGGCAAGAGCAGTGAAGACCCCGCCTCCGGGCAGACACCAAGATTGACGAAAGGCAGCGAGAACTTCGCTTCCGGGGTGGCATAGACAAAATCGCAGTGCAGGAGAAGCGTAGTCCCAATTCCAACGGCCGGGCCATCGACTGCCGCAATCAAGGGCACCGTCGCTTCGGCAAGTGCGCGGATCAAACCATGCGCCGGCCGGGCGCCGGTGGTGTCCTGACCTGCGAGGAAATCGCCCAAGTCGTTCCCCGAGGTGAAACAACCGTCCACCCCGTGGATCAGAACCACCGCCACAGCGGGGTTTTGCTCGGCGTCGCGCAGGGCGTCTGTGATAGCCTCATACATTGGTCCATTGAGCGCATTGCGCTTGTCGGCCCGGTTGATTTTCAACCGCCGTACACCGTTTTCCAGTGTGCTCTCGATTAACTGAGTCAAGGTGGGTTCCCCGGGGTTGGACTTGGGTATGATGGGTCGATTATAGCCATGATGCCGGCCTTGCCCGGGAGGTTTCGTGTCGGTTCGCTGGTGCCTGCTGCCCTTGCTGGCGGCGATTCTCTCGCCGCTGGAAGCGCGCGAAACATTCTCCCCGACCTAAACCGAAGCCCTCGGTCGGGCGCTGTACGACCGTCAGCGCATGACCGAAATCGCGCTCGACTTCGTAGGGGAGTACTACGACCCCGAAGCGGATGGAATTACGGCTTGGGTTATCGAGGACAGTGGCAGCGACGTCGTGATGAGCTTTCTGGCCTTCCCGGATGGCCAACCACAAGTCGTGGTGAATGCACGGTTCTCCGATTCGCTCATCCCCGAACTGATGCCTGGCCCG
>JBIKOF010000374.1:0-3014 GCA_044358205.1 Gammaproteobacteria bacterium
CAGTGCGATGATTGGTCTTGTCGCGCAGGAACTGATCGAGCAGGTAGCCGTTTGCGCCATGCACTTCCACCATATCGAAGCCGGCGGTGCGGGCATTGGAAGCAGCCGTGCGATAGGTTTCGACCAGCGCTGCGATTTCTTCCACTTCCAGCGCCCGCGGCAGAGACACATCCTCGAAGCCCGACGGGACGAAGGTCTTGGCTGCTGCGCGGATAGCCGAGGGCGCCACTGGCGCGGCATTGCCTGGCTGAAAGTAGGTATGGGAAATGCGTCCGACGTGCCAGAGCTGCAGGCAGATGCGGCCGCCCGCGGCGTGCACCTGATCCACCACCCGCTTCCACGCGGCGGTCTGTCCTTCGCTGTAGATCCCAGGCGTGCCGATGTAGCCCTGGCCCTGCTGACACACCTGGGTGGCCTCTGTGATTAGCAGGCCGGCACTGGCGCGCTGCACGTAATAGGTGGCCACCAGATCGGTCGGTTCATGCGCTTCGTTCGCGCGGCTGCGGGTGAGCGGCGCCATGACCATACGGTTGGCAAGTGAAAGCGACCCAAGAGAGACGGGTGAGTAAAGCGCATGGGCAGAAGGCATGGTGTGCGGTTTCCTGATTGCTGCGGCCCGCCGGTAGCGAACCTTTTGAATGATGGGCGTGACTGGGCGCGGACTGCGCAGGCAGAAGTATAGCGTGGCGGCACCGGCCCATCCGACCACACCCCCCATTGTCCCCAACCATGCCCGCACCCAGAATGCGGGCTCCCGTCGCCAGACACCGGAGCCCGCCATGCACGTCACCGCCATCGGTCAGGTATTCGTCAAAGCCACCCGCTTTCTGCAGCCCACCCGCGTAGAGGTTCAGCGAGACGGTATTCGCCACGATCGCTTGTTCGCGCTGATGGAGGAAACCGGGCGACTGGTCGATTCGGACCAGCATCGCACCTTTCTGCCGCTCGAATTCCACTACGAGGCCGACTTGGAGCGACTGCGACTGATACTGCCCGATGGCAGGGTCGTTGAAGGTTCTGCCTTGGGTGATGGGTCACGCAGCGACATCGACCACTACGGGCTCCGCATCGTGAGCTGTGCAGAGGTTTCCGGGCCGTGGGCAGAAGCCCTGAGCGCACACGCAGGCCGCCCGATGCGGCTGGTGCGTTGTGCCACGGCACAGGGCGCGATCGATGTGTTCCCGATCACCCTGCTGACCACCGGCTCGCTGACGCGACTGGCCCAGGAAGTAGGCGCACCGGTGGAGGCCGCGCGCTTCCGTGCAGGATTTGTCATCGAGCAACCCGATCCGCATGCGGAAGATGGTTGGGACGGGTGCAAGCTGCGGATAGGCGAAGCCCTGCTCCGCATCCGCACTTCGGTACCCAGATGCGCGGTCACCGGTTTCAATCCACGGGATGGCGCGCGAGATCAGGATGTGATGCGCGGGCTTATCAAGTATCGGGAAAAGGTCTCGCTGCCGGACGGCCTGATTCCGGGCTATGCCACCCCGGGGTTTGCGAGTTATGCAGAGGTCATCGAACCAGGCGCGGTGGCGTGCGGTGACCGCGTGTCCATCGAGGCCTGAGCGGGCGCGGCCCTTTGCTCGCGCCGTTCGCCCCGCTTTAAGGAGAACCTGAGTCGAGGATCGCGCTCAGCGTTCGCGCACCGGATTGCGTGGAATGTCGCGAAACGGTCCAGTGTCCATGCGCGGCTCGCGCGGCAGATCGAGCACGCGCTCACCGATGATGTTGCGCTGAATCTCATCTGTGCCGCCTGCGATGGAAGTGGCAGGCACGGAAAGCAGAATTTCGGCAATCAAACCCGAGAGCGGAGAATCTTCACCCGCCAGCATTGCATCCGCGCCGCTGGTGAGTGTGTGCACCTCTGCCGCGGCCCGCGCCACGTGACTGGCCGCGAGCTTGCCAAGAGAGCCCTCTGGACCTTCCGGTCGTCCCTGCGCCTTGGCGTACCGCGCCCGCTGCGCGAGCCACTCGGAAGCCTCGGAAAGCATCAAAAGTCTGGCGAGTGACTGGCGCACCGCAGGATCTGCAATGCGACCGGTTTCCTTCGCGCGTGGCAAGGCCAAATCGACCCGACCTGCGCGCTGCGCATACCACTTGTAAGGCTCCATGACGGTGGCAATTTCCGCCCGCTCCTCGTCATAAATGCGACCCGGACGCGAAGATGCGCGGCCCCAGCGGCGCAAGGCATCCGCGCCGCGGCGCTCGTGGGCCAAGGTCGTCATGGCCACCTTCCAGCCATCGCCCGGTGTTCCAACCATCTGCTCGGGCGCCACCACGGCATCGGTGAAGAACACCTGATTGAAAGACGCATAGCCGTTCATCTGATTCAACGGCTGCACTTCGATTCCCGGCTGGTGCATATCGATGACAAAAAAAGACAGGCCCTGATGCTTCGGCAAATCCCAATCGGTACGCGCGAGCAGGAGCCCCCACTGGGCGTGATGTGCGCTGGTGGTCCACAGCTTCTGGCCGTTGACGATCCAGTGCGTGCCATTGAAATCCGCGCGGGTGGTCGCCCCCGCCAAATCGGAACCACTGCCGGGCTCACTGAAGAGCTGGCACCAGGTGTCCTCACCCGTCAGGATTTTGCGCAGGTACTGCGCCTTGTGCGTCTCGCTGCCGTGTTCGAGCAGGGTGGCTGCCGCCAGCAGGCGAATGCCCACACGCGCAACACCCACCGCCCCGATGGCGTCGAATTCCGCTTCGATTGCGGGCATCACAGACACGGGAAGCTCACGCCCGAACCACTGTCTGGGCCAGTGCGGAACCCCCCAACCGGAATCCGCCAGGATGTTTCGCCACTCGACGAGCCCCTGATCGACGCGCCAGTGATCGGCGAGCCAGGCTCGCACTTCGTGCCGAATCTCCATTTCCGAGTCGTTGCTCATGCCCTGTCCTCCGTGAGCGCGAGGTAGCGTTCCCGGTGGTAGTCCGCGTCGCCCAGAAACACCTGCGAGCTGCGCGCGCGCTTGAACCACAGATGGACGTCGTGATCCCAGGTGAAGCCG
>JBIKOF010000375.1:0-3010 GCA_044358205.1 Gammaproteobacteria bacterium
TTCTCGCGGCCGGGCTTCAGAATGAGTCGAGGGCTTTGCATGGCGCGCATGGTAGCCGAGATGCCTGTGCGCGCGGTCGGGTTCGTCCTGCGCGGGTGCCCGGCGTTTCTTCCGCGCCGCTGTAGGTCTTTGCCTACGCTTCTCGCGGGACTCGCATTGCCGGATCAAAAAAGGTAACTTGTCTCTATCAAACATGAGGATAGAGATGAAACCTCGAAAAATATTTACGAACCGGGCGCTCCTCATTGGCATCGTGCTGGGAGGCAGTATGGCCGCCGCGCACGCCGGGGGTGGGTATTTCATGCTGGGCTACGGCCCCATCGCCAAGCAGATGGCCGGGGCCACCACGGCGCTCGTCGGGGATGCGTATGCAGGGTCGTCCAATCCCGCCAAGTGGCTGGCCGCGGGCAATCGGGTGGACATCGGGGGCGAGTTCCTCATGCCGTATCGCCGGGTCGAGCGCATCGGGGCCAGTGGCGCCGATTCCATCCACAATTTCGCAACCACCAGTTCCAAGGATGTCTTCATCCTGCCCGAGGCTGCCTTCAGTCGGCGCGTCAACGATCGCCTCGCTTTTGGCGTGACGCTGTACGGCAACGGGGGCCTGAACACGGAGTACCGTGGCAACAACGGCGTGCCGGGCTCGGCAGGCCTCCCGGGTGTGGACGGCACACCCGCTACCGGTCCGGGCACCCTGCCAGACTGCGGCAACAAACCGGCCAATTTCTTCCGGGGCTGCGACAAGCTCGGCGTGGATATTGCGCAGCTCGTGATGGCCCCCGGTGTTGCTTATCAGGTCGCGCCGGGCCACACCCTCGGAGTCGCGCCGCTGATCGCCGTGCAACGCTTCGAGGCCTATGGGATTCAGGCCTTTGCGCCGCTGTCCAAGCACCCCACCGACTTCTCGAACCGGGGCTGGGATTGGGCGCTGGGCGCCGGTGTGCGCGTGGGCTGGCTGGGCGATGTGGCTCCGGGACTGACCCTGGGCGCCGCGTGGTCTTCCCGCATCTACATGGATGAGTTCGAGCAATACGACGGACTCTTTGCCGACGGTGCGCTCGACATCCCCGAGAATTTTTCGGTGGGTGCTGCGGCGCGTCCCATCGGCACCCCGTTCACTCTCACCTTCGACTACCAGCGCATCAACTTCGGGGATGTGCCTGCGATGGGTAACGGCGTGCTCAACACGCCGCCGAATGCCTTCGGTACCAGTGATGGCGCGGGTTTCAACTGGGAGAACCAGAACAATTACCGCATTGGTGTGCAGTATGCGTTTTCACCGGATCTCACGTTCCGTACCGGTTATGCCTACGGCGAAACGGCCCAGCGCGACAGTACGATGAATTCGGTGACCTTCAACATGCTGGCGCCGAACGCCGAGCATCAGGCCAGTGTGGGCTTCAGCTGGAAGCCGAACACGCAGCATGAGTTCCACGCGGGCTACAGCCACTTCTACGCCCCGAAGTACGGCGGGCCCTCGGCCATCGTGCCGGGTGCACTGGAATATGTGGACGCGCATGTGAACACCGCGATGGTGGGCTGGTCCTGGCGCCATTGAGTCCTGCGTGCGGCGCACGTTGGCATGAGTCGTGATGCCGCCGCAGCGTGGCGGCACATGAGAACCAGAAACGCGCGCCTCGTGCGCGCGTCCGATGACAGGGCCCGGCGCTAGGCCGCGCCCTCTTCGTAGCATTTCCTGACCAGCTTCGCCTTGTATTCGTAGCGCGGCAGACTGCCCTCCGGTAGCAGTTCGAGCTCTGCGCGGAAGATGAGCTTCTCGCGTAGCGCTGCTTCCAGTCGCGTCTTCAGGGCTGCCAGATCGCTCGCGCCTGGCCCAACCTCTGCCTTGATGTGCAGCGGCGGTTCCCAGCCCTCGGGCGGCGCGCGATGGAGCTGAATTTCAATCACGCCGTTCGTTTCCGGCGCGTGGCCTGCAATGACATCGCGCACGGCCGACGGGTAAACGTTCACGCCGCGCACGATAAGCATGTCGTCGGTGCGGCCGATGATGCGGATGCCAAAGCCCGTGCGCCCACAGTCACAGCGGGTGTGGGTCACCACCACGTGGTCGCGGGTGCGGAAGCGCAATAGCGGGATGCACTCACGGTCGAGACTGGTACACACCAGCTCGCCCTGCACACCGGCCCGAATCTCGAGGGGTTCACCGCTGTCGGGGTCGATGATTTCCGGGTGGATGAGGCCCTGCGCCACGAAGTGCATGCCGTTGCGATGCTCGCACTCCGCCCACGCCATGGCGCTGTAATCCCCGTTACCCGAAACCTCCATCAGCCGACACCCGAAGGTGTCCTCGATCTGTTGGCGCACCGTAGGAATGGATGCGCCGGGCTCGCCGCCTCCGAAGATGCGTTTGAGGCCTAGACTGCGCGGGTCGATGCCGCGTTGCTCCAGCGCGGAGGCGAAGTGCAGCGGATAGGACGAGGTGCAGAGCAGGCTGTTTGCGCGCGCGAACCGGAAGGCATCGATGAGGCGATCGGTCATGTTCACGCCGACCGGGATGCACGTGCCGACCGTTTCGAAGGCGTCCGCATAGGAAGCCGCCACCACGAAGGGGGACACCACCACCGGCACGATGGAATCCGGGCGCAGCCCCGCAGTCCAGAACGCGCGTAGCGCTGCTTCCCGCCACTCCCCGATGTCGTGTGCAGTGAGACCAATGTAGGTTGGGCGGCCGGTGGTGCCGCTGGTCGAGTACACGCGGCGCACAGCCTCCGGGGGGCAGGCGCGATGACTGCCAAACGGCGGCTCAGCCAGCTGGGATTCACGCAATTCCTGTTTTTCGGTGAAAGGAAAACGCGCGAGATCCGCCAGACTCCCGAAATCCATAGGCCCAACGCCGGCCGCCGCGAGCTTGCGCTGGTAGAAAGGCGAGGCCGTTGCCAGATAGTCGAGCTGCCGCTTCAGTCGAGTCGTGTGCAGGGCTTCCATCGCCGCGGGGGAAAGCGTTTCAGCTTCGGCGTTCCAGTAGGGGCGCGATGACATGTCGAATCCT
>JBIKOF010000376.1:0-3008 GCA_044358205.1 Gammaproteobacteria bacterium
GACGTGGAAGAAGCCGTTGGTCACTGGAAGGCGAAGGGGCTCGATCTCTCGAAGATTCTCTACCAGCCCGCCACAGCTCCTGAAGTTGCGCTTCGCTGCACGCGGAGTCAGGACCACGGCCTCGATCGCTCGCTCGATCGCCTGACGCTCGTGCCCGCCTGCCGGCCCGCGCTAGAGCATCGGGAGCCGGTCGAGTTGACTCTGCCCATCCGTAACGTCAACCGGACTGTCGGTACCATCCTGGGCTATGAGCTCACGCGCCGTCATGGGGGCGATGGTCTGCCGGACGATACCATCAAGATCCATTTCAACGGTTCAGCAGGACAGAGCTTCGGAGCATTCATCCCGCGCGGGATCACGCTCACGCTCGAAGGCGATGCCAACGATTACATTGGTAAAGGACTGTCTGGGGGCAAGATCACTGTCTTCCCGCCCCGCACAGCGACCTTCGTGCCGGAGGAAAACATCATCATCGGCAACGTTGCCCTGTACGGCGCAACCTCCGGAGAAGCTTACTTCCGCGGACTCGCGGGCGAACGCTTCTGCGTTCGGAATAGCGGCGCCGAGGCGGTTGTGGAGGGGGTGGGTGATCACGGCTGCGAATACATGACGGGCGGCCGTGTGGTCATCATCGGCAAGACGGGCCGCAATTTTGCGGCGGGCATGTCCGGCGGTGTGGCATTTATATTTGACCCGGCCAAGCAGTTCCCGCAGCTGTGCAACACCGAAATGGTAGACCTCGACAAGATCGAAGATCCTGCAGATGAGGAAGCCGTGATTCGCTTGCTGACCAACCACGTCAAACATACCGGTAGCACGGTTGCCACCCGGATCCTTGAAGGCTGGTCCCGCTATCGGAGCGATTTCGTGAAAGTGATGCCCCGAGACTACAAGGCAGTGCTGAAAGCCATTGCGCACGCCAGAGAAGCGGGCTTGCCGGAAGAACAGGCGATCATGGAGGCAGCACATGGCTAAGCCGACAGGATTTCTGGAATACGGGCGCGACAAGCAGCCCTACCGTCCAGTTGCGGAGCGACTTCGTGACTGGCGTCAGGTGATGGAACCCTGGTCGCCTGAACCCCTCGGACGGCAAGCGGCGCGGTGCATGGATTGCGGCGTCCCGTTCTGCCATCAGGGGTGTCCGCTTGGGAACCTCATCCCTGATTGGAATGATCTGGTCTATCGAGATCGCTGGCGCGAGGCGATTGATCGCCTCCATGCCACCAATAACTTTCCGGAGTTTACCGGCTCCCTTTGCCCTGCTCCCTGCGAGGGAGCCTGCGTGCTCGGCATCAATGACAACCCGGTTACCATCAAGGCAGTGGAACTCGCGATTATCGATCGGGCTTTTGCCGAGGGTTGGATTGAGCCTGAACTTCCCACGACCGAGAGTGGGCGCAAGGTCGCCGTTGTGGGTTCCGGACCAGCAGGGCTTGCAGCTGCGCAGCAACTGCGTCGGGCCGGTCACGCGGTTACGGTGTTCGAGCGGGATGATCGGATCGGGGGACTGCTCCGCTACGGGATCCCGGAATTCAAGATGGAAAAGCGGGTACTGGACCGTCGACTGGAACAATTGCGCGCCGAGGGCGTGAAGTTCGAGACAGGGGCCAATATTGGGGTGAACGTCCCGGTGTCCCGCCTGCAAGAAGAATTTGATGCGGTGTTGCTAGCAGGGGGCGCCACGGCGCCACGTGACTTGCAGTTACCCGGGCGCGAATTCAAGGGCGTTTACTACGCCATGGATTATCTCACCCGTCAGAATCGCAGGATTGAAGGTGATCAGATTCCGGATCAGGACTTCATCTCCGCCGAGGGACGTAACGTCGTCATCATCGGCGGTGGTGACACGGGCGCCGATTGTCTTGGCACGGCACACCGCCACAAGGCGAGCCATGTCACTCAGCTCGAAATCATGCCGAGGCCCCCGGAACAGCGTGCTGCCGACAACCCTTGGCCGGAATGGCCTAAGGTCTATCGCACTTCTTCGGCCCACGAAGAAGGAGGCGATCGCGTGTTTGCCGTTTCGACCAAGCGTTTTCTGGATGACGGCAAGGGCAACCTTCGCGCGCTCGAAGTGGTCGACGTAGAGATGCTGCAGCGAGATGGGCGTGTGAGCTTCGAGGAGGTGCCCGGCACCTTGCGCGAGATTCCCTGCGAACTCGCTTTCCTTGCGATGGGATTCACGGGGCCTGAACATCCCGCGCTCGAAGGCCTCAAGGTGCGCCTGACCGATCGCGGAAACGTATGGCGTGACGAGAACTGGATGACCTCGGTGTCAGGCGTTTTCACTGCGGGAGACATGCAGCGTGGACAATCTCTGATCGTCTGGGCCATTGCGGAAGGTCGCTCGGCGGCGAGTGCCATCGATCGCTTCCTGATGGGTGAGACGAACCTCCCGGCGCCGCTGCGGTGATGGGTTCGGGTCAGCCGATGGACTCGCGATTCATCAGGGCGCTGCGCCGGCAACCGGTTGACTGCACGCCGGTCTGGCTCATGCGTCAGGCTGGGCGTTATCTGCCGGAGTATCGGGCCACCCGAGAACGGGCCGGTAACTTCCTCAACCTCTGCAAGACGCCAGAACTGGCATGCGAAGTGACGCTGCAACCGCTGGCGCGCTTTCCACTGGACGCAGCAATCCTGTTCTCCGACATCCTCACCATTCCCGATGCAATGGGCTTGGGCCTGACACTGGATGAGGGGGTTGGGCCCCGCTTCTCGCGCCCCTTGGAGAGTCCGGCCGCGGTCGCCAAACTTGGGATCCCGGATCCTGAAACCGATCTGCGCTACGTGACGGACGCCGTGCGGCTAATCAAGCGTGAATTGGGGGGCCGTACACCCCTCATCGGTTTTGCTGGCAGTCCCTGGACGCTCGCCACCTACATGATCGAGGGCGGCGGACATCACGACTTCAAGCGCGCGAAGGAATTTCTCTATGGTGCGCCCGCGGAGACGGAGCGCCTCGTCAATCTTCTCGCGGACGCCGTGACGGTCTACCTGAATGCCCAGAT
>JBIKOF010000377.1:0-3000 GCA_044358205.1 Gammaproteobacteria bacterium
CGGAATCGAATACGTGGATTTCCAAAAATTCCACGAGACGGTCCCACTCGATCCAGAGACCTGAGCGGGGATTTGGGTGCCGGCATCAGCGCAAGCGGGATACGCATGATCCCGGAGGGCAGTCTCGAGCAGCTGCCGCAGGCGCTCCAGATCGAAGTGCAGCGCGCATTGTCGCAGTTCGACGATGCTTGCATAGCCGCTAACGTCACGGCACCCCGCGACCGTGCGGAACTCACTCGCCTGTTCGTCGCCAGTCCTTTCGTAGCCACCTATGCCGCACGCGAGCCCGCCCAGTTTGCTGCCCTGGTTGGGGAGCGGGATCCGCTGGAAGTTGCACGCGACCCGCAATGGCAACGCGCGCACGTTGCGGCAGCGCTGGCGCCTGCTTCCTCCGATGAGGAGGCGCGGCGAGCGCTCCGACTGCACCGCAATGCAGAGCTTGTGCGCATTGCATGGCGCGACCTTGTGGGTGCGGCCACGCTAGAAGCCGTACTCCAGGAACTTTCCGCGCTTGCCGACGCACTTGTGGCAGAGACCGCTCGCTGGGTCGCAAAACAACTCGAATCCCGATACGGAATTCCCTGCGACGAAAAAGGGGAGCGCGTTGCGCTTCTGGTTCTTGCGATGGGGAAGTTAGGCGGGCATGAGCTTAATTTTTCGTCCGATATCGATCTCATCTTTCTATACCGGGCGCCGGGGGAAACACGCGACGGCGCGCGGTCGATCGCGAACCAGGAATTTTTTGATCGTCTGGGCCGGCGGCTCATTGCCTTGCTGAACGACACGACAGCCGATGGATTTGTATACCGGGTGGACATGCGGCTTCGGCCTTTCGGCGAAAGTGGGGCACTGACTACCAGTTTTCCTTCGCTGGAACATTACTACGAAGTGCATGGAAGGGATTGGGAGCGATATGCGCTGATCAAGGGCCGGGTGATCGAGGGGCCGGACAGCGATATACAACTGCTGGAATCCATCACGCGGCCCTTCGTGTTTCGGCGCTATCTGGATTTTGGGGCGCTCGAGGCCGTGCGGGAGATGAAAGCCTTGATCACCGCCGAAGTTGCACGTTATGGCCTCGAGCATGACGTAAAGCGCGGAGCGGGTGGAATTCGCGAGGTCGAATTTATCGGGCAGATGTTCCAGCTCATTCGGGGAGGGCGCGAGCCACGCCTGCGGGTACGGGGAATCGTCGAGGTGCTGAAGACCTGCGCGGACCTCGACCTCATGCCGCAGGCGGAGGTTGAAGGCTTGATCGAAGCCTATCGGTTCCTGCGCGTGACCGAGCACCGACTGCAGCAGGTGCGCGATGAACAGACTCAGGCGCTGCCACTGTTGCCGGATGAGCGGGCCCGCCTCGCCTTTGGTCTGGGTTTTCCCGACTGGCCCACTTTCCTCGCCGCACTGGAGCACCATCGCGCCCGTGTTCGACACAGCTTTGCCGAACTGCTGGCCCCTGCTTCGCCCTCGGTGTCGACGGCCCCCGCGCTCGACGTTCTGTGGCGCGACGCACTGGATGCCGAGCGATCGCGGGAACTGCTGGCCAGTGCGGGGTTTGATGATCTGGCGGCGGCCGAAGCCGTCATCGCGGATCTGAAGGACGCGCGTTTTCTGGGTCGCCTCAGTCAGGAGGCGCGCGCGCGTCTGGATCGCCTGATGCCGGCGCTGGTGGCCGCGTGCGCGGGCAAACCTTCCAGTGCGGAAACCCTGCGTCGCGTCGCCGGTCTTGTGCACGCCGTGGCCAGGCGGTCGGTATATCTGGCCTTGCTGGCGGATAATCCCGATGCGCTGCGGCGACTGGTTGATTTGTGCAGCGCCAGTCGCTGGGTATCCCGTGAACTCATCGCAAGTCCCATCCTGCTCGACGAGCTGCTCGATCGGCGTGCCTTGCTTGCACCGCCGGTGCGGCGGACCCTGGAGCGACAGCTCGATGACCTTTTGATGGCTGCCGACGAAGAGGGGCTCGAGCGGGTGATGGAGGTGCTGCGCCTGTTTCGTCACCAGCAGATGCTGCGCGTGGCGGCCAGCGATCTGATGGCGGGCTTTCCGGTGGCCGCGGTCAGTAACCATCTCACGATGATCGCCGAGACGCTGGTCGACAGGGCACGTGCGCTAGCCTGGCGGGGACTTGCGGCGCGACACGGTATTCCGCCCGGGGACAATACGCCGGAGTCAGGGTTCGCCATCATTGCTTACGGCAAGCTCGGGGGGCTGGAGCTTGGGTATGGGTCTGATCTCGATCTCGTTTTTGTCCACGAGCGCGTCGCCGGCCAAACACCCGGCGAAAAGCCGATTGCGGGGGAGGTATTCTTTACGCGCCTAGCCCAACGCATCATTCATTTGCTCGCAACCCGCACACCGGCTGGCGTCGCCTACGACCTTGATGTTCGCCTGCGCCCCAGCGGGACCGCCGGCTTGCTGGTGAGTTCTATCGACGCCTTTGCGGACTATCAAGCCCGCGAAGCCTGGACCTGGGAACATCAGGCGCTGGTCCGCGCGCGCGCGATAGCTGGCGACCCGGTTACCAAGGCGCGTTTCGAGATCGTCCGCCGCAAAGTACTGGAACAACCACGGGACCCGACCAGGTTGAGACAGGAAATCATCGAGATGCGTAACCGCATGCGTACAGAGCGTGACCGCTCTGACGCCGATACCTTCGACCTGAAGCACGGGTTGGGCGGTATTACAGACATAGAATTTGTGGTGCAATACGCCGTGCTGCGCTGGGCTGCGGAATTTCCGGCCCTGTGCGCTTGTACCGACAACCTGCGCCTTCTCGATCTCATTGCAGATCTGGGGCTTCTGCCACGTGCCGACTGCGGCGCGCTGCGCGCTGCGTACTTCGCCTATCGCGCCGAGGGCCACCGCTGCGCGCTGCAGGAGATTGATGGCCTTGTCGAGACCACACGTTTCCGCGAGGAGCGCCAGGCCGTGAATTCGGCATGGTCTCGCGCGTTGCAACCCTAGCGCTGAAGGAGAGGAATATGAGTTACGCCGATC
>JBIKOF010000019.1:0-10318 GCA_044358205.1 Gammaproteobacteria bacterium
GGGCGGCGGGCTCCTGATCGGACTGGCAGCCTCCTGCCTGCTGCTGTTCAACGGGCGAATCGCTGGCATTAGCGGGATCGTCGCGGGCCTGCTGCGGCCACAGCAAGGCGAGACTGCATGGCGCATCGCTTTTGTCGTGGGGCTGCTACTGGCGCCGCTCGCTTGGCGGGCTACTGTTGGCCTTCCTGAGAGCCATCTTGACGCCAGCGGCGTGCAGCTCGTGGTGGCCGGTCTGCTCGTCGGCATTGGAACTCGCCTTGGCGCAGGTTGCACCAGCGGGCACGGCGTCTGCGGGCTGGCCCGAGGCTCGCCGCGCTCAGCCGTGGCTACTGGCGCTTTCATGCTGGCAGGTTTCTGTACGGTCTACATCGTGCGACATCTGGCGGGGGGCTAAATCATGCGTCTGTTTTACGCGCTCGCAAGTGGTTTTATTTTTGGATGCGGCCTCATTCTCGCGGGCATGACCAACCCCGCGAAGGTCATCGCCTTTCTTGATCTTGCCGGGGCCTGGGACCCCTCACTTGCATTGGTGATGGGGGGCGCGATGGGTGTGGCAAGCCTGGCGTTTGCGTTTGCACGGGGCCGCCGCACGTCCCTGAGCGGCGCTCCGCTACAGATTCCGCAGTCGCGGAAAATCGAGTCGCGGCTGGTACTCGGCAGCCTTATGTTTGGGGCAGGCTGGGGATTGGGCGGTCTATGTCCGGGGCCGGCAATCGTTGCGCTGGTCGGCGGCCCCTCGGGGGTTCCGCTTTTTGTGGGTGCGATGTTCGTCGGCATGGGCGTGCACGAGTATTTTCTGCGTGCTTCCGCCTGATTCATCTACGAGTTCCCTCTGTGCGGGTGCTTAGTACGGTTAGAGCGACTGCCGGGAAGGACCTGGCTGCGGCCTTCGTGGTGGTAGTGATGCTGGTCCCGCAGAGCCTCGCCTACGCCCAGCTGGCAGGAATGCCGTTGCAGGCAGGGCTCTATGCGAGCGTGCTGCCGATGATTGCTTACGCAGTATTCGGTTCGTCCAGCACCCTGTCGGTGGGGCCTGTGGCTGTGATGTCTCTGATGACCGCGGCCACTCTGGCAAACATCGCACCCGCCGGTGATCCGCAATACTTTGTGTTGGCTGCAAGTCTTGCCCTGCTCTCAGGACTTTTCCTGTTTGCAGGAGGCCTCCTCAAACTTGTACTCGTGGCTAACCTCATGAGCCATCCTGTGGTGGCTGGCTTCATGACAGGGGCGGCCGTGCTCATCATTCTCGGGCAAATCAAGACGCTGCTCGGGATGGAGGGGCATGGAGAAACTGCGGTGCTTCTGGCAGTTTCGCTGGTGGAAAATCGGGGCACCGTGCAGGGGGCGACGGCGCTCATGGGGCTCATCGTCCTCGCTCTTTTATGGAGTACCCCGCGAGCTCTCGTGGTCTTGGGCCGACGCTTTGGTGTGCCACTTGCCGTTATCGATCTCGCGCGCCGCCTGACGCCGGTTGGACTGGTGGTATGCGCCATTTTCTTCACAGCGCTGTTCGCGCTGGATAGCCGCTATGCGATTCCCGTGGTGGGCGCTATTCCGGGTGGTATGCCTGGTTTGACAGTGCCGATGCCTGCGCCGGAAGCGTTTGCAAAGTTGTTACTGCCGGCCTTGAGTCTTGCGCTCATCGGATTTGTCGAGAGTGTGTCGGTGGCCCAGTCGCTGGCCCTGCGGCGCGGCGAGCGCATCAGCCCGGATGCAGAACTGCGTGGGCTAGGGGCTGCCAATATTGCGGCGGGTCTGTCTGCGGGCTTTCCCGTAGCGGGTGGGCTGTCTCGGTCCATCGTCAATTTCAGTGCGGGCGCGGGAAGTCGTCTGGCGGGCGTATACGCGGGCCTGCTCATGCTCATCGTGGTGCAGTTCATGACCAAGGCGTTTGCCAGTCTCCCGAACACGGTGCTGGCGGCCGCCATCATCCTTCCTGCGTCTGGTCTCATCGACCTCCATGTACTGCAGCAAGCTTGGCGCTACTCGCGCACCGATGCCTGGGCCTACATCGGAACTGCAGTGGGCGTGCTAGCGCTGGGTATCGAGTTGGGGATTCTCTGTGGCGTGCTCTTCTCGGTAGCGGCCATCGTCTGGCAGGCGAGTGCCCCCCATATCGCGGTTCTTGGTCGAGTGCCCGGGACGACCAACTATCGCAACCAAGTCAATGCAGAGGTCATCACCTATCCGCATATCCTTGCATTGCGCATCGATGCGGATCTCTTCTTCGCCAATGCGCGGGCGGTTGAGCAACGACTGGAGCAAGAGGTCTCGGCGCGCGCCGAGGCAAGACATCTCATCCTCAATCTTTCGGCGGTTAACCAGATCGACCTCACAGGACTCGAAGGTCTGCGCGAGCTGAACGCAACGCTTCGTGCGCGCGGTGTCACCTTGCACCTCGCGGAAGTCAAGGGACCGGTGCTCGAGAAGCTGAAGCAAAGCGTGCTCATCGATGAACTGGCACGCAAACCCTTCCGCTTCATGCATGATGCATTTGTCGGATTGAACGCGGGCGGGTAGGCGGTTAGAGCGTAGAGTGCGTGGCGCGGCGGAGGCCCATTTCTGGCGGGAAATTCGGTGGAGCCCGAAGATAAGGGGGAAAGTCCTCGGGAAAAGCCAAAAAATCCAGTTTCAAGGCTTACAATTCCCGCCTGAATGGCTATATTAGGCCGCGCGAAAAAGGCTGGGCAGGGATGACGCGCTAGCGTCCTCAATCCCTGTAACAGCCTCGCTTCACCCCATACAAAGAGCATCAACCCTCCCGGAGGACACACCCGTTATGAGTCGTGCGAAACCCGCCATCAAGGAACGCGAGACCAAGAGCCAGATCGTTACCGCCGTCGCCGAGGCTACCGGCCTCACCAAGAAGCAGGTTACAGCGGTGCTCGCGGCCACCCGCGATCACGCCGTCCGTCACCTTAACAAGCGCGGCTCGGGCGAGATGAGCGTGCCGGAACTCGGACTCAAGCTCCGCCGCGTCACCAAGGCCGCCCGCAAGGCTGGCATGCAGAAGAACCCCTTCACCGGCGAAATGGTCAAGGTTGACGCCCGTCCGGCCAGCGTGTCGGTGCGCGCCTCCGCGCTGAAGGCACTCAAGGACGCTGCGGCTTCCTAAGCTGAAACGCGCCTTTCTGTGAGTGAAAGCACCACCCCCGGGTGGTGCTTTTTTTTGGGCGCTGCCAAGCCATTCACTGGCTTGGCCTGTCCGCCCGATCAGGCCGCACCCCGCCCTTGACCCACTGTCATCACACCCTTACAGTCGTCGCCGTAATCGCGACAGGTGCCCGTTCGTCATCTTGACGCAACGGGATAATCGGGAAGACCGGTGCGTGCATGCATGCACAAAGCCGGCGCTGCCCCCGCAACGGTATACGAGTGAAAGCGTCCACCACGTCACTGTGCTCTGCACGGGAAGACGGACGCCCCGCAGTGCAAGACCCAGAAAATGCATTGCTCTCGTGAGCCCGGAGACCGGCCTGCGCTGTGTGTAACCGGGTCGCGGTGGGAGCACTCGGGCGCTGCAGTTGGCCAAGCCAGGCCAACGTCTGCTCGATCACACGCGCCATCGCGCGCTGGTGAGCGCGCCTTCGCCCACACTCTTCCGTGATCTCTCCAACAACCGCATTCGGGCGTGAGTGCGGGGGAGATTTCAATGTTCAAAGTTCGGTCTATCCTTCTTCCACTCGCCATGGCTGGGGCTGCGCCGCTGGCCGCAGCGAATGGCTCCCTGCTTGAACCAACCTCACCCGAAACCGTGGTGGTCAGTGCCTCCCGCGTGCCAGTCAAGCTCGTCGAGGCGGGATCTTCGGTGACGGTGATCACCCGCGAGGAAATCGAACGCCGCGATCCGCAGTACCTGAGTGACCTTCTGCGCAGTGTTCCGGGCCTTGCCGTATCCGCAAACGGAGGGCCGGGCAGTTTTGTCCAGCTTCGGATGCGCGGCGGCGAGGCCAATCACGTGCTCGTGCTCATTGATGGGGTAGAAGCGAACGATTTCACGTTTGCAGACGAATTCGATTTCGGAACCCTGACCGTAAGCGACATCGAACGCGTTGAAATCGTCCGTGGTTCGCAAAGCGCGCTGTGGGGCAGCGATGCCGTGTCGGGTGTCATCAACATCGTCACGCGTAACAGCGAGTCTCGCGAGGAAGCCTCGGTCGGCGCTGAGGTGGGCGCCTATGGCACCGAGCGCGGGGAAGTCTCCGTTGGCGGCACGCGTGGCGCTTTGAAAGCCCGGCTCGGTCTTGGCTATGTGGAGTCTTCCGGGTTCAACGCCGCGTCGACAGGTAACGAGGACGAGGGTTTCAGCAACGCAACCGGCAACTTCAGACTCAGCTGGGATGCCCACGAGGCTCTTCGGGTCACCCTCAACAGCCGCGTGACCGCTGCACGGTCGGAGTACGACCTGGCGGGTGACGACGGTCTCCTCACCGATACCGAAGCCAGCTATGACTACCTTCAGGGGTACACCGGCACCCGCGCCGAGCTGGATACGTTCGGCGGGCATTGGCGACATGTGCTGAAGGCTGGCTACACCCGGCTTTTGACCAATTACGACGGGGCCGCCTTCCCGAAAACGGATGGCAGCAAATACGCGGCGGGTTACCAGTCCAGCTTCCTGTTTGATACGGCACTGGGTTTGCCTGCGAGTCATGAGCTGTCGCTCGCGGTTGACTACGATGTGGAGTTCTTCGAGCAGCGCGGTAATGCCATCGACTACGGCATCTTTGGGATCGATGATCCAAACCAGGACCGCCGACGGCACACCATCGGCTACGTCACCGAGTACCGACTCACGCTCGCGGAGGTCAACACTGTCTCCATCGGGGGGCGCTGGGATGACAACAGCGACGTGAAAGATCTCGGAACCTGGCGGCTTGCGCTTTCCCGCACCTTCCGGGCAACGGGCACCACCCTTTCGGCTTCCTATGCCACTGGACAGAAGCGACCCACGTTTACCGAGCTTTTCGGCTACAGCAATAATCCCGTGAACCCTTTCGTGGGCAATCCATCGCTGCGCGCCGAGCGTTCGGCCGGTTACGACATCGGGATCAGGCAGGCGCTCGGCGATGGGCACGCCTGGGTTTCATTGACGTACTTCAACCAACATCTGGAAGATGAGTTGAACAACGAATTTTTCCCGGTCTACACCATTGTCAATCTCGAAGGCACCAGCAAACGCGCCGGCTTTGAGCTGGCGGGCGAAGCCAGGCTGACTGAGCATCTCGGCGCCACCGCCAGCTACACCTACCTCGATGCCACCTACATGGAAACAGCCACCCAGCGCGCGGATGAGGTCCGACGGCCGAACCATCAGGCCTCGGGGAGTCTTTTCTGGCAGGGGTTCGATGATCGATTGACGCTGGATGTGCACCTCGATCACACCGGCGAGCGTGGGGATGATTTTTTCGACCCTGATGTTTATGCCGTGCGAAGGGTGTCACTTGACCCCTATACGCTGGTCGGGATTTCAGGTGCTTGGCGCATGAGTCCCCGTCTCCGACTCACCGCCCGGGTCGACAATCTCCTCGACGATGAATATCAGGATGTTTTCGATTATCGAACCCAGGGGGTTGGTGGTTTTCTTGGGGTGAAACTCGATTTCTGATCCCGCGCGGTCCTGCGGAACGGTGCGTTTCGCAGGACACCTTCAGACCGGTCCGCGATAGAATCCGCTCGACTGGATTTTTCGCTTCTGGCGGGGTCGACCCATGCATGTCGTTGTCGCAGGCGCTGGTCTGCTTGGTCTGTGCACAGCCTGGTATCTTCGCCGCGCGGGGGCACGCGTAACCGTGCTCGACCGTCAACCCGGACCCGGCCTCGAAACCAGCTTCGCCAATGGCGGCATGCTGCATGCCAGTCAGGCCAATCCCTGGAACGAACCCGGTGTGCTCGGAACAGCGCTGCGCATGCTGGGTCGCGAGGATGCCGCCCTGTTGGTGCGTCCGAAGGCCTTGCCTGGAATGTGGCGGTGGGGAATGTCCTTCGTGCGCCACTCCCGACCCGATCGCTATCTGCGCAATTTCGAAAAAAATGCCCACCTGGCGCGCTGTTCCCTCGAGGAGATGCAAGGCCTGAAAGCTGCGCTGGGGAGCGATTACGATGCCGCCACGCTCGGCACCATGAAGCTCTTCCGTACACAGGCAGAAGTGCAGGGGGCGGCACGCCTGTGCGCCCAGCTCACCGACTGGGGGATCCCGCATGAAGTCATCGACGCCGCAGGCGCGACGCGTCTGGAACCCGCGCTGACCCCCATCGAAGCGCAACTCGCGGGGGGGCTTTATTTCCCGGGTGACGAAAGCGGCGACGCGCACAAGTTTTGCGGAAAACTTGCCAGCGCCCTTGCCGCAGCGGGTGCCGAATTTCATTACAAAACGACAATCCTGAACCTGCGGCGCGAACGCCCGGCCGGCGTTGCGCTTCAGACCTCCATCGGTGAGGTTCGTGGCGACGCGGTGGTGCTCGCACTCGGCAGCTACACCCCGGCACTGGCCAGACGGGTGGGCCTGCGCGTGCCGGTGGTGCCCGCGAAGGGCTATTCAATTACCCTGCCGGTTGGGGATTGGGCGGCATCTCCGGCCATGCCGGTTATCGACGATCACCTGCACGCGGCGGTTTGTCCGTTGGGTGATCGGCTGAGAGTGGCGGGAACCGCCGAGTTCGCGGGACACGATCTGAACCTCACGCCTTCCCGCATCGACAATCTTTTCCATCTGGTCCTGCAGCTTTATCCGCGCTTCGAACCCCATCTTCGAAGGGCGGAATCGACGCCATGGACCGGGCTGAGACCAATGAGCGCAGACGGTGTCGGCATCATGGGGCGGACTGCCGTGCCCGGCATCTTTATGAATACGGGCCATGGCCCTCTGGGCTGGACCATGGCTGCCGGGGCTGGTCGTCTGGTCGCGGATGAAATCCTTGGTCTGCCGCCCATTCTCGACAATGCGGCCTACCATCTGGCGCGCTTCGAATGACCCCTGAGACAGCCATGCTCGTATGCTGGCGATGCGGCGCTTCGCTCGCCGAGGAGCCGCTGCCCATGGCGCGTAGCGCGCAATGTCGGGCCTGTCGCGCCGACCTGCATGTCTGCAAACTTTGCGAGTTTCATGCCCGCGGAATCGCGAACGAATGCCGTGAGCCCATCGCCGAGCGTGTGGTGGATAAGACGCGCGCCAATTTCTGCGGCTACTACAAGCCCCGCCCCGGGGCCTATACCCCCGGGCTGTCAGCGGCAGGGGCAGAGGCGGCGCTCGCCGCCTTGTTCGGTGAAGCGGAGCCACCCGCCACGCAGGCTGACGCCACACGGTCGGCGCTGGACGCGCTCTTCCGCAAGGATTGATCGCGCCGGTGGGGGACGCTCCAAGGCCAAGTGTGGGACACTACGCGGGGTCTGGGGCCCGTGCACGAACGCGCCCCTCACCGTTGAATTTCCGTCACAGGAGACAGCCCTCATGAACATCCTGCACACCCAACTGCTCGCCGATGGCTTCGTGTTCCTGGAAGGACCGCGCTGGCATCAGGGTAAGCTCTGGTTCTCGGACATGTGGGGCTTCAAGGTCTATACGCTAACGCCCACCGGTGAGCGTGCGGTGGTGTGTGAGGTACCCACCCGACCCTCGGGGCTCGGCTTCCTGCCCGATGGTTCGCTGTCGGTGGTGTCGATGTCCGACCGACGCATCCTTCGCTGCAAGGATGGCGTGCTCTCGACCTATGCCGACCTCTCCAAGCTTGCCGGCGGCGATGTCAACGATACGGTCACCGATGCACGCGGTCGTCTCTATGCGGGTAATTTCGGCTACGACCTCTTCGGCGGTGCAGATCCCGCACCCGCCGATCTGCTGCTGGTGGATACCGATGGCAGTGCACGCGTGGTGGCCAGCGGCCTCGACTTTCCCAATGGCTGTGTCATCAAGGACGGCGGACGCACGCTCGTGGTTGCCGAATCCTGGGCCGGTCGGCTCTCCGCATTCGATATTGCAGCCGATGGCAGTCTGTCCAATCGGCGAGTCTATGCGTCGCTTCCGGACCGCATCCCGGACGGCATCTGCCTCGATGCCGAGGGTGGCATCTGGGTTTCCAGCTTCAATTCCGGCGAATTCCTGCGCGTGCTCGATGGTGGTGAGATCACCGACCTCGTAAAGGTGGGCGACAAGCGGGCAGTGGCGTGCCAGCTTGGAGGTGATGATGGACGTACGCTGTTCTGTCTGACCTATGACGGGCAAATCGAAGATCTCCATCATCAGAAGGCTGCGGGTGCGGTGGAAACCGTGCGCGTGGCGGTTGGGCACGGCGGCTCACCCTGAACCTGCGCCGTCTCTGATCCCGTCATGCTGAACGCCTTCGAACTCGACTCTGGCAGGCTGCGCCAGGTTCACATCGAAACCCTCGATGATCTACGCCGCTGCCAGCCCGTGTGGGTGGACTTCGACGAGCCCACCGGAACAGAAATTGCCTGGGCGCGTGAAATCTTTGGTATTGCGCTGCGCGATGGGGAAGAAGAGGACGAGGTAGAAGACATCGAGGCTTCGGCCCGTTTCTACATCGAGGAAAATGGCGAGGTCCATATCCGATCCGACTTCTTCCTGCTCGATCACGACGAAAGTGAAGTGGTGCTCGTGTCCTTCGTGCTGAAGGACCAGGTGCTCTTCAGCATCCACACAGAAGACCTGCCTGCGTTTCGACTACTGCGGCTGCGGGCGCGCATTCAGCCGGGCTATGTCGAAGACGGCAAGGACGTGCTGCTCGAGCTCTATGCAGCCAACGCCGAGTACTCAGCCGATGCACTCGAAGGAATCTATGCGCGCCTGCATCGGTTCTCGGACAAGGTTGTCGGTATCCATCTCTCGGATGATCAAGCCGGTGAGGTGCTGTCCGAAATCGCACGCGAGGAAAACCTGAACGGTTATATCCGTCGTAATCTCATGGACACCCGTCGCGCGACTTCGGCGCTGATGCGCGGCCGTCTGCTGTCCTCCGAACAATTTGAGATGGCACGGCAGATTCTGCGCGATATCGACTCGCTGGACGGGCATACCGGCTTCCTGTTCGACAAGCTCAACTTCCTGATGGATGCCACGGTCGGCTTCATCAATATCAATCAGAACAAGATCATCAAAATATTCTCGGTGGCGTCGGTGGCCCTGCTTCCCCCCACCCTCATTGCCAGCCTGTATGGCATGAACTTCCGCTTCATGCCCGAGCTGGGCTGGAAATTTGGCTATCCGTTCGCCCTTGGCCTGATGGCGCTGTCGATCGCCGCGCCCTTCTGGTACTTCCGCCGCAAGGGCTGGTTACGCTGACCACGGGGCAGCCGGCTCGCCGGGTGCCGCTGAAGGGCTATCCCGTATACTCGGGACGTAGGCATAACACCAAGCAGAGAGGGGAGTTCCATGGATATCGGCGTCATCATCTTTCCCACCGACAAGGCCATTCAGCCCATCGAACTGGCCCGCGAATGCGAGGCCCGCGGCTTCGAATCGCTGTGGTTCCCGGAACACAGCCACATTCCGACATCGCGTGAAACCCCCTGGGGCGGGTTCAAGCATCTGGGCCCGCTGCCGGAGGAATACTGGCGAACGCACGATCAGTTCGTAGCACTTACGGCGGCTGCGGCGGTAACCACGAAGCTGCGGGTTGGCACGGGTATCACCCTTGTCGCCCAGCGGGATCCCATCTGGCTGGCCAAGGAAGTCGCCAGTCTCGATGTCATCTCCAACGGTCGCTTCGAGTTTGGAATCGGCTATGGCTGGAACGTGGAGGAAATGCGCAACCACAAGCTCGATTTCAAGCAGCGGCGCGACATCCTGCGCGAACACGTCCTGCTCATGAAGGAGCTATGGACGAAAGACGAGGCCGAATTCCACGGCAAATACGTGCAGTTTGAAAAGAGCTGGGCATGGCCCAAGCCCACGCAGAAGCCGCACCCCAAGGTCATCATGGGCGGAGCGCTGGGGCCGAAGACCGCCGCGCACGTGGCAGAATTCTGCGATGGCTGGATGCCGCTCAGCGGACTCTACGATTTCGAGGGGGGCTTGCAGCAGCTGCGCGATGCCTGCGCAAAGATTGGACGCAATCCGGCAGAAATCGAGCTGGGTGTGTTCTTCGCCATGGCGCCCGATGCGGAAGCTATTCGCAAGCTGCCGGGGATGGGTGTCAAGCGGGCCATTCTGCCGCTGCCACCTGCAGGGCGCGACAAGATCCTGCCCATCCTCGACCAGTACGCCAAGCTCATGTAAGGCGCGACCCGCGGGGTGCCTCGTGGCGCCTCGCGGGACTTGCCGCCCGCAAAGGGTGGTCTAACCTCAGGCCTTCTTCTTCG